>NZ_JBVAPG010000639.1:0-253 GCF_055413685.1 Bradyrhizobium sp. LeoA1Lang
ACTGCTGATGCATTGCGATTGATGGCCTTGACACGAACCATCCCATGTGAGGTTCTGGCTGGCTGGTTACCCGCCTCGATACGCCGCCCTTCTCAGGCCGTCATCACCCAGATTCCGCCATAGCTCCCACAAACAGGGTCAGAACTGAATTGATGAGGATCAATCGGCAAGCCTCATCGGGAAATCCGGACGCCACTGGGAACGCGTTAGCCGCGGCGGCTCTTGCTTCTCATCCCAGCAATTGGCGTGCGGT
>NZ_JBVAPG010000640.1:0-253 GCF_055413685.1 Bradyrhizobium sp. LeoA1Lang
AGAACGTATGCCCAACAAATCCCCCCGTGTTTTCAGCCGAGAGTTCAAGCTTGAGGCGGTTCGCCGCATTCTGGCGGGCGAGCGGATCAAGGCGCTTTCAGAAGAGCTGAAGGTGCTGCGCAAGGATTGAACCTCCTCCGAATGAGTGGACACCTGTAGTAGGCTCATTGAGCCCGGAGGTGTTGAATGGAACGTCAACGTCGGTCATTTACCGAAGAATACAAGCGCCAGACCGTCGAGCTGGTGTTGTCGA
>NZ_JBVAPG010000641.1:0-253 GCF_055413685.1 Bradyrhizobium sp. LeoA1Lang
GTGAAGCAAAAGAACCCGCATCCAAAAGGCACTCTCGCCTTCGCTGCGTGGGTCATTGCTCGGCTTGGAGGATGGACCGCCTACTATGGAAAGCCTGGTCCAAAGGTGATGCGCCTGGGCCTCGAAGGGTAGTGTGCGGAAGGTTCTGCAAAAGCTGAGAGGCTGAAGCGGTCATGGTAAGTCCGGTGATTGCGAAGATCACCGCTCATAGAGGAGCTTGGATCCGCCATGACCGTGACGAAGATTAGGACGG
>NZ_JBVAPG010000642.1:0-253 GCF_055413685.1 Bradyrhizobium sp. LeoA1Lang
AGCGCCTTGATCCGCTCGCCCGCCAGAATGCGGCGAACCGCCTCAAGCTTGAACTCTCGGCTGAAAACACGGGGGGATTTGTTGGGCATACGTTCTCCGTTAGAGAACTGTCCCTAATTTCCCGTGTTGATCTTCCCCCGAAAAAGTGGACGGGTTTAAGCAGCTTTTAGCTCCATCTCGATCGGCGCGACATATCCGATGGCGGAATGGAGCCTCGTTCGATTGTAGAAGCCTTCGATGAAGGCGAAGATGT
>NZ_JBVAPG010000643.1:0-253 GCF_055413685.1 Bradyrhizobium sp. LeoA1Lang
GAGTCACCTTCCTGCCTGGCATCAAGCATGGCATTTGCCATCGTTACACCTCCACCGATCCGCTCATGCCAGGCTGTATCGCGCGCAAGCCGAAGGATGGCTAGGTGGGGTCCTCATGCCGGTTACACTCAAACGGGCGCAGATTTTGCTGGCGGCCGATGCCGGCAGCTGCGACGCAGAGATTGTCCGAACCGTCCGGGTCAGCCTTTCCACCGTCGGCCGGACCAAGCGCCGCTTCGTGGAAGGCAATCTG
>NZ_JBVAPG010000644.1:0-253 GCF_055413685.1 Bradyrhizobium sp. LeoA1Lang
GTGCGGCCCTTCAAGCTCACCACAATCCCATGACGATCAAGCCCGTTGCCCATGTCACAAGGGCCGCGTAACATTCATTCTGGCAACGTCGGCCCGACGTAGTTCAACAGCGATCGGGACATCCCCAAGTCGGCCGCTCGACCCGGTCTATCCGGTGGTATTTTTCGACGCGCTGCGGGTCAAGATTCGCGATGAAGGCATGGTCAAGAACAAGGCCGTCTATGTCGCGCTGGCGCTCAATCCGGACGGCGAG
>NZ_JBVAPG010000645.1:0-253 GCF_055413685.1 Bradyrhizobium sp. LeoA1Lang
ATACTTCAGCGGCGTCTTGTCGTCGCCGGCGACAAACCGCAGGTCGGAGCCGTCGTCCTTGGCGGAGGCGAAGCGGAAATTGCCGGTGTGCAGCCGGACCAGGACCGGCGTCGACCCGACCGGGTCGTGATGTTGGCCCCAGTGGCGCTGGCATCGATCGTGATCTTCTTGCGCAATTGCCATTCATCGTTCCACCAGGCGTTCGCCGGCGCCGACAGCGCCAGCACCGCCACCACAGCCAGCACCAGCATGG
>NZ_JBVAPG010000646.1:0-253 GCF_055413685.1 Bradyrhizobium sp. LeoA1Lang
GTGCGGCCCTTCAAGCTCACCACAATCCCATGACGATCAAGCCCGTTGCCCATGTCACAAGGGCCGCGTAACATTCATTCTGGCAACGTCGGCCCGACGTAGTTCAACACCGATCGGGACATCCCCTTGTATGGGCTGGGATTGCGCGTCGGGGAGGCCTGCAGGCTGCGCCTCAAAGATGTCGATCTGGAGCGGCGGTTGCTCATTATCCGGGAGACTAAATTCTACAAGAGCCGCCTCGTCCCATTTGGAC
>NZ_JBVAPG010000647.1:0-253 GCF_055413685.1 Bradyrhizobium sp. LeoA1Lang
CGGCGTCGTCGCATAGATCATGTCGTTGTAATCGGAGGTGATCTCCTCGTGCAGGCGCTCCGGGGCATGCGCGAGCAGGTTTCTGTGCTTGTGAACCGTACAGCGTTGCACCGGCACGCCGTCCCAGGTGAGCGTCATCCGGCGACCACGCACTGAGGGCTGATCTGGTCGGCTAGGAAGATCTCGTGGATTGTTTCGTCACGAGGTCACCATGTCAAAAGATAGTTGTAAGGATGGCGATAAGGATAGGCAT
>NZ_JBVAPG010000648.1:0-253 GCF_055413685.1 Bradyrhizobium sp. LeoA1Lang
ACACTGGCCCCGCAGGACGCCGATTTCGATCTCGACCATGTTGAGCCAGCTTGCGTGCTTGGGGGTGTAGTGGAACTCGAGCCGTCGCAAAATCCGCCTGGCTTCGGCGGGCGGGAACGCCTGATAGTAAGCGGTAAGAGCTCCCACGTCCGCAGTGATCAGCGGGCGCGTGCGTAGCGGATCGGCATCCAGTATTGGCGCAGCGCCTCGACGGCCGCTGGGATATCGAGGTGGGCATTGCGAAGAAAGTCCT
>NZ_JBVAPG010000064.1:0-46365 GCF_055413685.1 Bradyrhizobium sp. LeoA1Lang
TCTCGAAACTGAAGCGTTTCAGGCGCGTTGCTACGCGCTACGAAAAAACCGCACGAAATTACTTCGCTGTCGTCGCTATCGCCGCAACTCTGCTCTGGCTAAGATAACTGTCCACGCGACCTAGAGCATGATCCGGAAAAGTGTGAAACGGTTTTCCGAAAAGATCATGCTCAAACAATAACCTAAAGCGCGATGATGATTCATCCTCATCTCATCGCGCTTTAGTCAACTCGAATTACGGTGACGGTGCATTAAATCGGTGCCGGGATCCGGGCCGGTCGTGGAGCGTAATGAGGTGCGCGCCTCGGATAACGAGGAGCGATTTTACCGAGACCGAGCTCTATGAGCTACTTATCGCCGTTGAACAGGCTCAAGCGTGAGCGAGCTACGTTTTTCACCGATTCCACTGCGAACGGCAGGATCTTATAAGGGACGACTTCGTAGGGCTGTTGGGCCAAACCCTCCTCCAAGCCGCGTCTCCAGGCAACCCGCAATTCAGTATTGATGTGGATGATATTGATCCCAGCGGCGATTGCCTTCCGCAAGTCTTCGTCGTCGGTTCCCGATCCGCCATGCAGGGTAAGTGGCACTTGGGCCGCGCTCTTGATCTGGGCGATTCTCTGGATATCCAACCGCTTCCGTGTTTGTCCCTGCACCATGCTCTTTAGCATCCCGTGCATGTTGCCCACGGCCGGAGCGAGGATGTCGACCCCTGTAGACTCGACAAACTGTCTCGCTTCTGCAGGAGATGTTAAGCCCCTCGACAAGTCGGGAGCCTCTTCATGTATTTCAGAACCGGTTCCAATGTCGCCGATCTCTCCCTCGACAAGGACGTCAGAATTGATTGTTTTGAGGGCTTCGACCGCTTCTTTTGTTTGCCGTACGTTCTGCTCGAACGGCAGCGCGGAAAGATCGAAGACGATGGCGTCAAATCCAGCCCTGACCGCTTCTATGGCCTTTGCCAGGGAATGCGTATGATCTGCGTTAAGAAATAATGGGCAGTCGCATTCCTCACGCAACCTCCGCACCAGAGCCGCAATTTCGGAGACTCCGAAAAACTCCCGTTCGCCCTCGGATGCACCGACCACCACTGGGACCTTAAGTTCCTGTCCGGCTGCCGACACCGCCTTCAATAGAACCCAATCGCCGACGTTGAAATGGCCGATCGCGGCACCGTCTTTCTGACTCTGCTCCAAAGCATCCCGCAATCCATGCATCAAGAGCCTCCTCATCAATGTTGCTGCGTGGCGCTCTGCACCGTATTCGCATAGCTGGGTCTCCTGTTGCCTCTCGCAAGACACGAAACACGGGCATTTGAATGCAGGGGCGCTCAATCCATTGCGGCCGGTGAGAAGCTGTTGCAATCTGGCAGTGACAACGATAGCCGACACCGCGATGATGCGGGAAGAAGATATCGGCCGTCGGCTTCGTGGCGTGGGCAAAGACACACTTGCGCCGTGCCTACCATCGGGAGTTCTCCGCCGCGCCCGTTCGGCAGTTTCGACCGCGCAATCGCCGGCGAGGGAGAAGCTCGCCGGCGACGCATCGCCATCAGCAGAGTGCCACCTATTGCCGCATCAGGCGGACCACGTCCTGCCTCAGCAGGTAGAGCGAGACGGCGAGCAGAACGACGTCCTTCATCAGGAAAGGCACGTTGCCCGTCATCGCAGGGAAGCCTCCCGCGGTGATATCCCAGCCCTCAGGCATGAACGGAATGATGGTGACGGTTGCGATGAAGGTGCCGGTCGAGCCCAGCGCGCCGAGAACGCCGAACTTCTTGTCCCAGAAGCCCGCCAGCAGCAAGGTCCCGAACGTCCACTCTGAGACGCCCAGGAAGTAGCTGGCGCCGGCGTGGCCGAATACGGGATAGAGCCACCAGATCAGAGGGCCATTGCTGATGAACGGAACCAGTCGTTCGAATTCGTACGGAAACCACTTCTGGTAACCGAAGAAGAAAAACATGATCACCATCGAGGCCCGGACGACGTGATAGTCGAGGTCTTCCGCGAGCAGGCCGGACCTGTGCAGCGCGCGAACAAGCGGATTTTGAGTGGTGTTGGTAATCGTGGTCATGGTCGTGATCCTTTCATCCAAGATCTGACTGAGCGCAGTTGCGTCACGCCACTGCCGGGAAGTCGATCTCGGTGTCGTTGATGCGGTTGAAGACGTTGGTGAAGACGGTGGTCGCGAAGGCCAGGCTGATCTCGACCAACTGCGCGTCGCTGTAACCGGCGGCCTTGATCGCGGCGAAATCCTCGTCACTGACGGTGCCGCTGGACTGCGCGAGCTTGCGGACGAAGCCGACCAGTGCGTCGCGCTTGGCGTCGCCGGTGGGCTGGCCCTCGCGGATCTGCTTCAGCACCTCCGGCTTCGCGCCGGCGAGCTTGGCGAGATAGCTGTGGGCAGCGACGCAGTAATCGCAGCCGCCGGCGGCGCTGATGATGAGCTTGATGACCTCCTGATCGCGCTTGGTCAGTGTGCCGGTGGCGAGCACTGCATCGGCGGCCAGGACCGACTTTAGTGCAGCGGGGGCCGTGCGCGGCGATGGCGGCGAAGGTGTTCGGGACGCTCCCGATCGCCTACTTGATCTGGGCATAGACTTGGCCCGACGGGCCGATGTCGGATTCGAGATTGGGGATTGAGAGACGGGACATGGTCGCACTCCTTGATTGGGGGTGTGAACGATCGTGGAGTGACAGTATGACCGCGCCGCGATACTTTGAATGTCATAAAATCTCGAATATATGCCCTATCGTCTCATGGCGATAACTTCCGGAGGGACGCGATGGATTGGCTTAGCCAGCTCTTCGAGATGATGCCGGTGCGCGGGTGGCTCGACCTGCGCTGCAATTATGGCGCTCCATGGCGCATCGACCAGGGGCCCGGCGAGGCCAACGAAATCCCGTACCACGCCGTGCTCGCCGGCTCCGCGCTGCTGGAGGACCCGGCGGGAGGAAGGCCGCTGCAGCTGAAGCCCGGCGACATTCTGCTACTCCCCGGCAATCCTCGTCACATCATGCACGACGACAGCGGGGCCGCGCCGCTGCCGGCCCGCAACCGTGCGGCCCTCAACTTCACGATCAGCGAAAATCTCGGATCGGACGAACGGCTCGATCTGTTGTGCGGTCACTTCGCCGTCGCGCCGCCGCACGACCGCCTGCTGCGCAGCTATCTGCCGCCGCGCCTGGTCGTGCATGCCGGCACTCACGCCGGAAAGGAAACAGCCGCGCAGCTCGCAGGCCTCGTCGCGCTGATGCGGAGCGAGTCGGCGGACGATCACCTGGGCGGCCGCGCCATGCTGAACGCGCTGTCGACGGCGATGTTCGCGCTTGTGCTGCGGCTCGCGAGCGAGACCCAAGACGCCCCGCGGGGTCTTCTTGCCCTGGCCGGTCATCCCCGCCTCGCACCGGCGGTGGCTGCTCTGTTCAACGAGCCCGCGCGGGCATGGTCGCTGCCTGACCTTGCGCGCCTCAGCAACCTGTCGCGCGCGACGCTCGCGCGGCAATTCCAGGAGAAGCTGGGAAGATCGGCCAGTGATCTCCTCACCGACATCCGCATGACGCTAGCAGCCAACGAACTCAAGAAGTCTTCGCTTTCGACCGGCGCTGTGGCAGAGGCAGTAGGCTATCAATCGGAAGCGGCCTTCCAGCGCGCCTTCAAGAGCCACATGGGCGTCACTCCGGCGCAGTGGCGCAAGATGCAGGCGCCATCTGGCCGGGACCTCTTCGCAAGGCCCGTAACACCCATCGAAGGGAAGCCTGCGGAAGCAGCCGAAGCGACTACGATTGACGAGTCTAGCCAACGAGAGGCGGCGATGCGTCCTCGCTGACCTAGAAGATGAAGGCGCGATGCCGGTCAGGCCGCCGCTGCCGCCTCGGCAGTCGGGTAATCCGTGTAGCCGCGCGCACCGCCACCGTAGAAGGTCGACCGATCGTGGTGGTTGAGCGCAAGGCCGCGCCGCAGCCACCCGGGCAGATCCGGATTGGAGATGCAGTGACGGCCGAATGCAACGAGGTCGGCGTCCCCGGCCGCGACGAGGCTCGACCTTGCCTTGCATCACGGTTCTCGTTTGAGTGTTTACGTGGAGGACGGCGGCCGCCATTCGTTTCGTTGAACTCACACCCAGAAAGCTAAAGAAGGCAGCCGTGCCGGGTAGCGGGTCCGTTGGACTAGTGATTATTCCCGCCGGGAATGACCGTTGTGGAACGGTCAACATCCGCGGCAGATGATCAGCTTCCGGTCCAGTTCCTGGTCGAACTGCTGTTGCTGACGCTCCCATGCCGCGACGGCCTCGTGCCGGGGGACATCGGCTTGGTGCGGTTGCCGATGGCCGACCGGAGCAAGCCAAGGCCGCTGCGCGGTCAGCACGGCCGGCGCTTGGTCTGCAGTCTGGCTAATTGGCAGATCGGGGAAAACGCGGACGACATCGTACTGATAGGCCGCATGCGCCGGCGAAAGCATTCCGACAAAGACGAGGCCTGCCCTTGCCGTGCTGATTGCGCGCTTCAGAATCGAGATGCGGGACATGGCGACACTCCTTTGGAGGAGGCTCGGGGTGAGCAACTCCGTTGCGTGTCACCGTACTCATTGTCCCAAAAGGCTGAATGCCGCCCGGGATCGAAGACATGCTCGTTCGTCTCGTGATGAGCGAGCGCAGCGGGCTTGAGTGCAGCGGCGGCCAGTCGCGCGTGATATAGTGCTGGCCTCGGAAGGCAGGCATTCACAAGCTAACGTGGACCAATGCCACTACCGTCAACATGAGCGATCTCGCACCCAAACGCATCGCGTCGAGCCGAGATAATGCTCGGCTGGGACTGATGCCGACGCTCTTGCTAAGTATGCGATTGCTTGTGTTGATTTCAGTCAGTTCAATTCTAGCTTTGAATTGGATCACCGGCCGAGTCGATCACCCTGATCAGCCGCGAGATTTTTGAGATGCTCCCGGACGGCTTTCACTGCATCAGCCGGGGAACGCATCTCGTCAAAGGCAAGCACGAGGGCCTCGAGGTGTATCAACTCGTCGACACGGCGAAAGATGTCGCGCGCAGTACGGTATGACCCAGTCCGTGCTCAGTTGTGGACTATGTGTGGACCGTTTAGTGCTTTTTGTCCGGTTCGGGTCATTTTCGACCGATGCCGCGGGCTCTGCCTACCACTTGATGTCCGCTCTGCTCCAAAACGGTTGTCGGGCCGAGCATTGTGTTTGACCTGACGGTTGTGATGCAAGCTCATAAGCCGTGGGGTCCGAATGATGCGCTACGAGCTCGCGACTATGAATGGGCCGCAATCAAGCTTGACGTGTAAACCTGTCGGCACCGCCTTCTAGGCGATTCCAATTACGGTGACCGTGTACTTAATCGGTGCCGGGTCATGAATGTATTCAAGCATCAGTTGGCGGTCGTCGATCCAGTCCGCGCGATGGTCCGCACCTGGTCGACGGGATCGCCGCGCACCATAAACCGCCGACCGCGCCGCAGCCGAAGCCCAACACCGAGAGCTGCATTCCCGTGCGTCCAAAGACCCGCAATTGCATCGCTGTGCCTCCGGCTGATTGAAGATTATGCGATATCGAACGTCGGCTACTCAACCGCAACATTTGCCGCGTGGTGATTGGCCCTCACTTTTCGATTTCCGGCCCTCTGACTGCGGCCAGCACGTATTAGCCATCAAGCGGTGAGCGGCTTTTCGGACCAGGGCGGATTGGGCCGCCTTCTCACGCTGGGGCAACGCAGCGAAGCGACGTCCGCTTTGCCCTAGAGCGACGCGGTTACCTTTTGACAGCAAAACAACGTGATGGGCCAGAAGCTGACATTGGCCGCACAGTATCGCCGGAAACAGCGTGGTGCCGTAAGGAATTTTCGCTGGCTAGAATCAGCTTCCTATCCACAGTGAGCGCTCGGTTTGTTGCCGGCGTTTCGAAGGTCTGATGCCGTGCAAGGCGACTATCAGCTATCAGCGGCTGCTTGCCGGCGCCCTCACCGAGCGCCGGCAAGGCGCCCGTCAATTTACCAACTCGAAATCACCGGGCTTCCAGGACTTGTTGAACCACGGCTCGAGCGGTCCGTAGAGCCGCAAGAGTGAATTCCATCCCTTGCCGGGTACCGTTTCGACCCAGTTGCTCTCCTGGCCGGCCGGCGCCTTCGGGCCGAACCAGATCGTCACCGAGCCGTCCGCATTCTTTTTGATGCTTGGCTGGTTGCTGTCGATACCGGCGAGCTTCTGGTTGGTTTCCAGCATCGAGCGGGTCTGATTGTCGTAAACGGTGAAAGACCAGAATTGATTGACCGGAACCGGCGCCGGTAAGGTGATCTTGTAGGTCTTGCCGCCTTCGAGATAGCTCCCCTGGGAATCGCGGGCGGAATACGCGTAAGCAGAGCCGCTTCCGGGGCTTGCTGCCGCCATCGCCGGCGTAATCCCGGTCGCGTAATAATGAAACAATGACCGCGCATCCAGATTGTAGGCGCCGTTGTCCATGAACTGATAGCTGCCGCCCGGAAAAGCCGTCCCCCATTCACGGTCGGGATAGATCTTCACGCGCGGATCCCGCGGCGCAAATACGGTGGCGCGCGCTGCGGCATTGGCGACGGCGACGGCGTCCGTGAGAATCGCCTTCATGCGCGCATCCGGAGCGAATGGCTCGCCCTTCTTGATGCCGACTGCGGCAAAGAGACCCATCGTTTCCGGTCCGGCAAATCCCGCCGGCTCATTCTGGACCACGGCGTTGAGTTCTTCGTAAAAATGGAAGGTGTTGGCATGAACCGTATTGAACTTCATGCCGGATGTGTTGACGAATTTCTGCGCGGGTGGCCTGGCCGCAGCCGATAGCGGGTAAACACGAGCGTTCGCCTTGACGCCTTTTACCGCGCCGGCAACGTCGCCCTTCTCGACAAAGGCGCGATAGAAGATGACAACACCGTTGGTCTTCGGCCGCGCAACGAAATAGCCGCTATCCGGCACAGCGTCCTTGTAGCCGGGTGGAACGAACAGATATTTGCCGCCCTTGCCCCTGTCGGGCCCGGTGAGGCCGACGTCGGTGATCCAGTGGAAGTAGGCGTCATCCGCCGGTCCAAGCACTTTGGGCGGAACCTGCACGACCATCGGACCTTTGTTCAGGTCGAGACAGAGAAACACATAGACGGTCGTCGAATTGGGCGTGAGGAATATGGAACGCGCGTCCATCAAATCTTCGGTGATCCCGATGGCGCCGTTGCGCTCGACTCCGATGCCGCTCAAGCCCTCGCATAGCCCGTAAACTGATGCGGCCGGCATACCCGACATGAAAGCTTCAACCCCCCGACCAAAATCAAGCTGGTCGTAAACTTTCTCGACCGTCTCCTTGTCCGGCAAGCCGTCGAAGAATTTCAGCGTCCCGATGCGAGTCTGCACCGTGTCGGGCGTGAGAATGTATGAGGGCACGTTCGCAGAATATTTGTGTTTCGGCAGCTCTTGAGCGAAGGCCGGGACGACGGTCGATGCCAAGATGGCAACGAGCGCCATGTAAGATAACTTCATTCGAATCCCCCTATTACTAAACATTTCGGAGTTACACCGGCGATAGGTCCATGCGTCAGCATGTCATATTGGTAGCAATGTCTGCGCCTTTTTTCGAAGTCGACATGGAGTGCGATAGCCGAGCATCGCGTCCAGATTGCGCCGTTGCGGAACCTGGCGGCCAAAGCAGCCGGCCAGCCCCGTCTTTTTTCATTCTCAACAGGGCTCAGGCTGTCGGCACTCCATCACTTCTTCATCTTGGTGCCTGCTGTCCGGTAGTCCTTGAAGACCACGTCGATCGCTTCGATGATCTTTTTGCCCGGATTAGCCTTGCAATGGACGATGACTTCGTGCTGCAGGGATTTGGCGCGGGCGACCTGCATCACGTGCTTCTTGGCAAGGCCGTTGTACCAACCGCTGTACCAGGCAGCGAGATAATCGGCGTCTTCCTGAAACGTGTTCGCCAATTGGGCGCACGTCAGCTTTTGAACATCAAGATAGCCGTCGCGGTCCGCGTAGGTTTTGAGTTCGACCTGGGCTAAAGCCGGTCCCGCAGTGAGGGTAACCGCGCAGCATAGGATGAGTTTCTTCGCAATCATTTGGACAATTCCTTCTGTTGTTGTGACCTCACGGCGCGTGGTCGTGGCAATCAACTGACTGGTTGGAGCTTCATTCTCGCAACGCCCAGCGCGAGGTTGGCGCCGACCTGCCCTTCCACCGACAGCGGCTGTAACGAGACGGACTTGCGCGTGCCGCCGACGAGCAGGTTGGCACCGACACCGACGCCGACCGAAATGTCGCCGCTGGCACCGACGAATTCGCCGGCCAATGCGCCAGACGGGACCGTGGGCGTGCTCGCCAGCACCGCCCATGCCATCACGCCTCCTGCAGTCACGCCGAGGTCAAGGCCCAGGCGTCCGATGGTGCCGACATAATTCTGGGTCCGGCCGGACTCGGATTTGAACTGGCAGGCCAGCCTCTGGCGTGACCCGACCACCAGGCCGACGCTCGCCGAAGTTCGACAAGTGAGTACACCTTGACGGATGGTGTTACCCTGCGCCGAGGCCGGTATCACCGCAATCAATGACACGACGCTCGAAGCAAACAGAAGACAAGGAGCGGCGCACACTTTCTGGAACATGATGATCCCCTAACGCTTCGAAAAATGGATTGATCGACATGACGGAGCGCGGCGACCCGAAAAAGCGGTCTCGGCCGTTTTAGCGCCTGCCAACCCGATTGACCGGACCGCCACGGTTCATCGGTGTTCCTGGTCGTACACCCACTCCCGAGGCACCGACGCCTGGAGTCACCACGGCTCGCGCCACCGGCCGCGGCCGCAACACGACGCCGGGTCTGACGACGCAACCAGCGGGATAGGCGATATACTGGCAGTAGACGACGGCGCTGGCCTGTTCACTGCTGGCGGTCATCAAGCCCGCTGTCAGCAGGACTGATAGTGCAATCGAACGCTTCATCGTTGCCTCCTCCCATTGTCATCCTCCTATTGTCAGCTATGAACTGGTCTCACCGGCAAACGGTGGCGATCCGTCCATAGGCGTCCACGACCTGCGTGCACGCGGGGGCGACCACCACGGGCGCAGCCACGACGGCCGCACCTGTCGCTACCGCACCGACTGCCACGGCCCTGCGTGTGGTCCGCCGGGCAACGCCCGCATAACTCATCGGCGTCAGCGGGCGGCCTACGCGCGCCTCGGCAGAAGAAACGAACGCGGCTTGGGGGGCTATCGGCAGTTGACCGTTCCACAATAGGACGGCGGCGCCAAGCATGGCACCAAGCGAGAGACGAGCGAAAGCGGTGAGACTACGGTTCATTTCCTTCCTCCTGCCATGGTGGTGCCTTCAGGCACTTCGTCGATGTCGCCGAGTTCGCCGATCGCGATCTTCTTGGCGGCCGGGTCCGGCTTGAACGCAAAAGTGTCGGCCGCGACGTCCGCCTTCCAGTCCTTGATCCGGAGGGTATATTGCGGCGCCTGGCCGGTCCCCTTGCTGGTGATGACATATTTGCGCGGGATCGGCCTAGCGCCGGATTCGATCCATATCTGCCAGTCGGTCTCCATGTTGCGGAAGGCAAGATGGTCGCACTCGACGCCGTCGATGACGCCCTTGCCAATCACGGCAGCCTCGACCACGTCGAGCATCATGACATTGAAGACGTTGGACAGCAGCAGGTCGGCCCCGGGAGCGACCACACCGTGCTTTTCCCGCAGACCGTCGATCAATTCCTCCGCGGTACCGGGCGCTTCGATCTGAGCGTAATCCTTGTTGTCCTTGTCGTTTATGGTCAGCATCTTGCCGTCGAACACGATCTCGACGTCCCGGTAGCCGCCGGTGCGTGTGGCGCGCAACTTGTCCGGGCGACTCAATTGCACCTGGCCGGAGCTGGTGAACTGGATTTTCTGCAGTTGCGAAGTGATGACTTCGATGTCGGAGTCATAGGTGACGGAGATCGCCTTCTGGCTCACTACATAGTCCGTCATCGCCTTGAGGAGCTTTTCGGCATCGCCCTGCGCGCCGGCCTGCGACACGAGGGTGACGCTCGCGGTCATTATCGTGCCAAGCAGGATTGGCCACCGGATCACTTCGTGCATCTTCTTCATGGCGCGGCTCTCCCGTTCAACGTCATCATGGGGGGTACCTTCCTTCTTCCGCCGTAGAGTGAGGCACCTCGATGACGCTTTCATCTCACACGGGGAGAACGGGGGACTATCCGGATTCTGCAAAACCGGATGCGGACTATCCGCTTTCTGCAAGATCTCGTGTAAGCTGGGCCGGCATCACAAAGGGCAGCATCAATGCCGGCTTCGCTTGAAGGACAATCGACAGGGCCTCAGCTCATCGAAGCGCGGTTCGACGACATCGATGCGATGGCGGCTAGTCCGCTGGCGTGGAATCAGGAATACGAGCAGATCGGACGCGGCCGCTTTGAAGGACGCCTGATCCAGCTTCTGATGGGGCGGCTCCAACTGGCCCGCGTGCTGTGGTCGCCCGGCGTGCTGCAACGCGGCGCAGCGCCGGTCGGCACCTGGGTGTTCGGCCTTCCGCTTGCGGCAGAAGGCTCCCTGCATGTTCGCCGGAGGCCGGTCCGTCCCGGAGAACTCATCGCAGCCACCTCGCACGACGATGTCGGCTTCACGGCAACCGGACCAACAGACGCGATGGTGGTGGTGATGCCCACGCCGCTGATCGATCGATGGGTCCAGGCGCGGCGAGGCGTGGACAAGTTCAACGTCGACCTTCCCTCGCCGCGCTGGCAGGTGCCCACAGAGGAAATGAAGCGGCGCGCGTCCGCGTTGTGCGGCCTGCTTGATTCTCTCGCGAGCAAGCCGGACCATCTGGCCGGAGCCGGCCTTTCAAAGGTCGAGGAACGCATATTCGATGTCATCCTCGACATGATCCCGTCGGCCGAAGTCATCGAGCCGTTGCACAGCCGCGCCCGCATTGCGCGCGAGGTGCTGAAGGTCCTGAAGGAGCGGCTCGACGATCCGCCGAGCATTACTGATCTCTGCATCGCCGTCGGCGCGCGGGAGCGGACACTTCATCTGAGTTGCGTGGAGGCCTTCGGCCGCCCACCGGCGACGCTGCTCGCCGAACTGCGGCTCAATGCAGCCCATCGCGCCTTGTCCCGTCCGGTAAGGGAAACGAGCGTCACGTCCGTCGCCGTGCTCTACGGCTTTGCGCATTTTGGACGTTTCGCCGCCGCCTATCGGCGTCGATTCGGCGAACTGCCGTCCGTGACCTTCGCTAAGGCTCGCGGCGTCTGAAAACCCTCGGTTTCCCCGAAGAGATCCAAATGAGTGGCCTAGAAGCCAGTTATGGGTCATTTTCGACCGATTCCGCGGGCCCTACCAAATGTCCGCTTTGCTCCAAAATGTTGCCGGCCCGAGCACTGTGTTTGATCTCACGGTTGTGATTCAAGCTCACAAGTGGGGCCTCGAATCGTGGCTGCGAACTCGCGACTATGGATGGGCCGCAATCAATTACGGTGACGGTGCATTTAATCGGTGCCGGTCATCGCATGTAGTCAAGCATCGGTTGGCGGTCGTCGATCTAGCTAGATGGATTCCGGGCTCGACGCTTCGCATCGCCCCGGAATGACTGACAGCACCCGTCATTGCGAGGAGCCAACGGGTCCCGCCTCTGGCGGGCCCGATGACAGGCTCCGCGACGAAGCAATCCATGCCTCCACGCGTGGCGCTATGGATTGCTTCGCGGAGCCTGTCATCGGGCGGCGCTACGCGCCGACCCGGTGGCTCGCAATGACGACGTGGATGCTGGGTGCGACAAACTAACCCGACGGGCAAATCAGCAAAAACCTGTCGAGTCCGCGCGGAAAAAATATTTCTGTTTTTCCGAAATGCAAATCAGTCTAATAGTTCGCGCGTCTCACCCGATTGAGGGGCGCTTCGCGATCGTCACGAGTGTTGCGGTGGGATGCGATGGACGCGGATTGCGCAACGGACGAGTGCGCATGAGGCGGACGGCGAAGTCGTGTGGTCCTGACGCCCCGACGCTGGCGTCAAGTCCGTGAGAAGCTAACGCCTCTCACGGGCGACGGTGGCAAGAAGCCCGGTCTCACCGAGGAGAGCACGATATAAGCCGTAAAACCATTGCGCAGGGAATGCCGGAGTGCTTCCGCTGAACCTGTATGCTCGTGTGCACTTCTTTGTGCACTTATGCACACGAGACCGCGGGTGCAGCGCGCACCCGGCGTTCCCTGCGCCCTCTTGGTTCTGGGCGAATGATTTTGCAAAGCTCGGGTGAAACGCGCCGCGAGAATGTGGAGCTGCATCTGAAATGTGTCTGGTGAACTTACGCAAAACATTTTCTGGACTCGGAATAATTCGCAACAACCTGCTGCTGCGAGTGAGTGGCGATTGCGACTGCGATCGGCGCTTGATGTTAGCGGGTGGGCTGCTACACCGCGGCACATGAGCGCTCACAACGTCAAATCCTCGGTCGCTGCGATCTCGGTCTTCGCCAGCGGTGGCATGGCCGCGGCGAAATTCGTCGTCGGGATCGCGATCGGCTCGCTGGCGCTGATCTCGGAGGCCCTGCACTCCTCGGTCGACCTGATCGCGACCATCATCACCTGGGCGGTGGTGCGGGTGTCCGACCTGCCCGCGGACGAAGAGCATCATTACGGCCACGGCAAGCTCGAAAGCGTCTCCGCGCTCGGCGTCATCGCCCTGCTCTACGTGCTCGCGGGCGGCATCCTGGTCGAGGCCTATAGCCGGCTGAGCGAAGGCGCGCCGCCGCCGTCGATCTCCGCGATCCCCTTCGTGGTCCTCATCATCGACATCGTCGTCAACCTGTGGCGGGCGCGGGCGCTGCATCGTGCGGCGCGCGAAACCAAGAGCCAGGCGCTCGCAGCCGACGCGCTGCATTTCGCCTCCGACGTGATGGGCTCCTTTGCCGTTATCATCGGCCTCATCCTCGCCGGGC
Source organism: Bradyrhizobium sp. LeoA1Lang (assembly GCF_055413685.1). Lineage (NCBI taxonomy): Bacteria > Pseudomonadati > Pseudomonadota > Alphaproteobacteria > Hyphomicrobiales > Nitrobacteraceae > Bradyrhizobium > Bradyrhizobium sp. LeoA1Lang. The sequence continues at coordinate 12,958 of NZ_JBVAPG010000064.1, forward strand.
TCGGCTTCTGGTGGGGCGACGCCGCCGCGGCCATCGCTGTCGCCGTCATGATCGCCCTGCTCGGCCTGCGGATGGCGCGCTCGACCGTGGAGACGCTGACCGACCGGGCTCCGGAAGGCGTGCTTGAGAAGGCGACCGCGGCGATCCGGAACCTGCCCGGTGTCGTCGAGGTCGAGCGGCTGCGCGTGCGCATGGTCGGCCCGACCTATTTCATCGACGCCATCGCCAAGGTGCCGCGCACCATTCCGATCGACCGCGTCGAAGAGATCAAGCGCAGGGCGCAGGCCGCGGTCGCCGGCGTGCTTGGCGATGCCGACCTCACCTTCACCGCGGTGCCGGTCGCACGCGACAATGAGAGCGTGCGCGAGCGCATCATGGTGATCGCGCGCAATTCCGGTCTTGCCATCCATCACGTCACCGTGCACGCGCTCGGTGAGAAGCTGATCGTCAGCATCGACCTCGAAGTCGATGGCGAGATGGAGCTCACCACGGCCCATGCCATCGCCCACGACCTCGAACGCGCGATCCGCGAGGACTTCGGCGAGGACGTCGAGGTCGACACCCATATCGAGCCGCTCGAGCCGGAATTGCCGTGGGGCAGCGACGCCACACCCGATCGCGTCGAGACCATCAGGGAGGCGCTGACGCGCTTTGCCGCTGATGGCCCGATCCATGACATCCACAATGTGCGTGTCCGCGACTCCGACGCCGGCGAGATCGTCAACTTCCACTGCCGGGCCGCCCCGTCGATGAGCGTCATCAAGGTGCATGAGGGAGTCGACGCGATCGAGCGCGCGCTGCGCCGCGCCTTCCCCACCATCAAGCGCGTGATCAGCCACGCCGAGCCGCCGCATTTGTAGGAACCGTCAACGTTCTCGTTTCGGACTCTGTTTTGAGAGCCGAGATTCTGTCTTGGACAAGAATTATTTCGCATTAACGAATCGTTGACTCTCGACACGCCGGGAAAACTGGATTCAAATCACATTGATTCGGGAGCGACGTGGGGTTGGCTTCCGACGGTGTGCAAATCAGATTGCGGTGGGGGTCTAGGGCATGGCGCGTGCGCATGCGGCGAACGCGTGCGTTCAATCCGATTCGATCAAGGGATTGGCGCAATCGATCGCGAAACCTGACTACCACAGGCTCTTGACCGCTGAGCCTGCGTTGCGTCGGGCCGTGCCCACGCTCATCATCGCCTTCCTGATCACGATCTGCCTCGGCGCCTTCGTCCAGGTGGTCGACCAGAACCGGCAGAAGCGCGCTGCCCTGAAGCGCGACCTCTCCGCCCTCTCCGATATCCTCGCCGAGCGGCTCGATCGCCTGACCTCGAGCCGCCGCGAACGCCTTGGCAATATCGAGCAGTTGCAGAGCCTGCTGCCCGATCTCATCCCGTCCTGGGGCATCGCCAGGGGCCGCCACATCATCGTCACGAGCGCCGACCACCGCATGCTCGCTCGCGCCCCGATCGACAGGCTCGGCGAGAACGACCGGGTGCTCGACATCGTCTCCACCGCGCAACTGCTCGCCGCGCCGAGCCAGCAGGGCCTCCTCGCCGACATGCTTCTGCCGAATGGCGACGGCGCGCTGGCCATCTCGGTTCAGGTGAGATCGCTGCCCGGCCAGGTGATCGTGATCCAGGAGATGAACGAGCCGATCTGGGGATCGGACGCCGCGCTCTCGGTCACGCTCTCGGCGACCACGGGCTTCGTCGTGCTCATCCTCGGCTTTGCCTTCCACTGGCAGTCGACCCGCGCCCGCGAGGGCGATCTCATCAATGACGCCGTCCGCGGCCGGATCGACACCGCGCTCAACCGCGGCCGCTGCGGCCTGTGGGACTGGGACCTCTCGCGCGGCCGCATCTTCTGGTCGCAGTCGATGTTCACCCTGCTCGGCCTCGAATCCCGCAACGACCTCCTGACCTTCGGCGAAGTCAACGCGCTGGTGAAATCCGACGACATCGATCTGTTCGACATCGCCGACCAGCTCATCTCCGGCAAGATCGACCACATCGACCAGTCGTTCCGCATGCAGCACACCGAGGGCCACTGGATCTGGCTGCGCGTGCGCTGCGAGCTTAGCCAGGCCACCGCCGACGGCGCCCTGCACCTGATCGGGATCGCGGTCGACATCACCGAGCAGAAGAGCCTCGCCGAGAAGACGGTGGAAGCAGACCTGCGGCTGCGCGACGCCATCGAGACCATTCCGGAAGCCTTCGTGCTCTGGGATGCCGAGGACCGCCTCGTGCTCTGCAACTCGCACTTCCAGCGCCTGCACAAGCTGCCGGATTCGGCCGTTGCCCCCGGGACCTCCTACGAGACCGTGATCGAGGTCGGCAGCATGCCGGAGGTGCGCACGCGGTTGCACGAGACCGGCGTGCCGATGCCGGGCGCGCGCACCTTCGAGGCGCAGCTCGACGACGGGAAGTGGCTGCATATCTCCGAGCGCCGCACCAAGGACGGCGGCTACGTCTCCGTCGGCACCGACATCACCCGCATCAAGGCGCACGAGCAGAAGCTCGTCGACAACGACCTGCGCCTGCGCGCCTCCGTCGTCGATCTGAAGCGCTCGCAGTCCGAGCTCGAGCGGCAGGCGCTCGAGCTCGCCGACCTCGCGGAGAAGTATTCGCAGGAGAAGACGCGGGCCGAGGAAGCCAACGCCGCCAAGTCGAAATTCCTCGCCAATATGAGCCACGAGCTGCGCACGCCGCTGAACGCGATCATCGGCTTCTCCGAGATCATGGGCAGCGGCATGTTCGGCGCGCTCGGCTCGGACAAGTATCAGGAATATTGTCACGACATCCTCACCAGCGGCAAATATCTGCTCGACGTCATCAACGACATCCTCGACATGTCGAAGATCGAAGCCGGCCGCATGAAGCTCGACCTGGAGCCGCTCGATCTGTCGAGGACGCTCGCGGAATCGCTGCGCGTGGTGTCGGGGCGTGCGCAGGCCAAGAAGCTGACGCTCGATGCCGACATCGAACGCACGATTCCCGTGGTGGCCGACCGCCGCGCGATCAAGCAGATCGTCGTCAACCTGCTCTCCAATGCGGTGAAGTTCACGCCCGACAATGGCCGGGTGATCGTGCGCAGCCAGGTGCTGGACGATCGCATCGTGATGCTGATCGCCGACACCGGGATCGGCATCGCACAGGACTCGCTGCAGCGCCTCGGCAAGCCGTTCGAGCAGGTCGAGAGCCAGCTCACCAAGACCTATCAGGGTTCGGGCCTCGGCCTTGCGATCGCGCGCTCGCTGACCAGCCTGCACGGCGGCTCGATGAAGCTGCGCTCGAAGCTCGGCGTCGGCACCGTCGTCCGCATCGCCCTGCCGCGCAACGCCTTTGCGGCGAGGATGCGGGAGGCGGCGTAGCTTTCACACCGCTGTCGAAGCAGCCCTTGCCAGTGGCAACTGGAGACTCGTTTCCAGCAAGGCCCGGTCATTCAGCACCGCCAGCGTCTCGCGGGCGGTGAGAGAGGCGACCGCCTGCTCGAAGGTGTCGCTCGCCTCGATGCGGGCGCGGGCGATTGCGAGCTGCGAGTCGATTTCCTCCGGTCGCCGGCGCGTCGGTGGGGGAAGCGAGCGGAGATGTTGCCTCAGGAATGACAGGTCGCGTTGCAGTTCGACCAGCGCGCGGCCGCGATCAACCGAAGGCGATGCGGCCAGTTCGTTTGCGCGGGTCAGCACGGCCGGCGGCGCGACCTCCTCCGGTGTCGCAAACAGCGCCCTCATCCGCGGCTTCGCCGTATAGGCGCCGATCGGAATGGCAAACAAGAGCCCGATGATGACCGGCGACATCCACAACAGCAGCGGCAGAGAGACGGCATAGGCGCTCGCGGCCATGAGCACGCCGAAGGCCGTGGGCACTCCGTATTTTCGATAGAGCTCGCGCCGCTCGACCGAGCCGTCGTCGCGGCGCTGCGTCTGCCATCCGGCGTCACGGCCAATCAGGATCTCGATCACCGCGATCGACTGGAACACCATCATTGCGGGCGCGATCATGGCGGAGATGAGCACTTCGACGATGACGCCGAGGAAAGCGCGAATGGCGCCGCCGAACCGCCGGCGCGTTTCCCGCTGCGTCAACAGCAACAGGAAGCCGAGCAGTTTCGGCACGATCAGAAGCGCCATGGTGGCGCCGAACACCCAGGCCGCGAGAACGGGGTCCTGCGCCGGCCAGTTGGGAAACAGCGAAAACCCTTTCGGAAAATATTCCGGGCGGACGAAGCGGGCCTGCAGCGAGATCAGTATCCCGAGCAGCAGGAACGTAAACCAGAGCGGCGCGGTGATATACGAACCGATCCCGGTCATGAAATGCAGGCGCGAAATCCAGTGCAATCCGCGCGTCGGCAACACGGCGAGATGCTGCAGGTTACCCTGGCACCACCTCCGGTCGCGCGCCGCGAAATCCAGTAGCGAAGGCGGCACTTCCTCGAAACTGCCGCCGAGCGTCGGCGCCATGTAGATGCCCCAGCCGGAGCGTCGCATCAGCGCGGCCTCGACAAAGTCGTGGCTCAGGATATGTCCGCCGAACGGCTTTCGCCCGTGCAGTTCCGGCAGCCCGGCAGCTTCGGCGAATGCGCTCACCCTGATGATGGCATTGTGCCCCCAGTAATTGCCTTCGGAGCCGTGCCACCAGGCAACGCCCGCTGCGATCATCGGCCCATAAAGCCGGCCCGCAAATTGCTGCAGGCGGCTGAACAGGCTTCGCGCATTGACGATGATCGGCAACGTCTGCAGCAACGCGGCCGCGGGGTTTGCCTCCATCGCATGAACCATCCGCACCATCGTGTCGCCCGTCATCAGGCTGTCGGCATCGAGGACGATCATGAACTGATAGCCGCTCCCGAAGCGGGAAACCCACTCGGCGATGTTGCCGGACTTGCGCGCGACGTTGTTGGCGCGGTGACGATAGTAGAGCCGATCGGAACCGCAGGCTTGCCGCAGTTTCAGGAAAGCGCGTTCCTCGGCGATCCAGATATCGGGATCGGTGGTGTCGCTCAGCACAAACCAGTCGAAGTGCTCGCCATGCCCGGTCGCCTCGACGGACTCGTAGATCGCACGCAGCCGAGCCATCAACTGGTTTTCGTTTTCATTATAGGTCGGCAGCAGCACCGCCGTCCGGCTCGCGATTTCGGGTAAGGCGCCGCTGGCGGCGATTTGCAGTGCGTTCCCTCTTCGGCCGAGCAGGACGAAAAAGCCCGCAAGGGCGGAGGCAAACGAGAAACCGATCCAGGCAAGCAACGCCACGAACAGCGCGAGCACCATCCATTCCAGGACGGTCACGCCCCCGACTTCGAGCACCTTGTACATCTCATAGGCGCCGGCGCCGGTGAGCGCGATGGTGGCTGCAAAGACAAATGTCCGCCGCAGCCACATGCTTGACGCCACCGGCACGGGCTGCCGCGTCGCCTGCGGCGCATGCGCGAAGTCCGATGTGATCATCTCGAGCGGATATTCGCGTGGCAGGAACCCGTCGGTGGGCGCATCCGGCGTCAGCGGCGACGACGTCGCTACGGAGCCCATCGATAAACCCACACTTCGGAAAGAGGTTTATCGTCTTGCACCAGCAAGGCTCGAAGCTCGATGGGCGTATCCTTCTTCACCGCGCATTGGAAGCTGAGCCGCCATCCACCCGTGTCAGGATTTGGTTGCGTGACGATGTTGGTGATCTCGGACTTCTCGGCGCTCACAACGCCCTTGATGCTGTTGGGATCGACACCCTTCAGGTTGTCGCCGATCAGATCCAGCACGAACAATTTGCTGTCGTCGCCACGCGCTCCGATGCCGGTGCGCACGAAGCGGGCGAGCGAATGAGGCTTCGGCATATCCGGACCCCAGTGCAGGCGATAGGTGAAATTGTTTTCGCTCTTCGCCTTCAGCGGCACCTTCGGCCGCCAGAACGCGGCAATGTTGTCGTGGATTTCCTCTTTGGTCGGAATCTCGATCAGTACGACGCCGCCCTCGCCCCAATCGCCGATCGGTTCGACCCAGAGGCTCGGGCGTGCTTCGAAACGTGACTCGATATCCTCGTAGGCGGCGAATCTCTTCTCGCGCTGCATCAGCCCGAAGCCGCGTGGATTGAGGTCCTGGAAGGTGCTGACCTGAAGATCCCGCGGATTGCTCAGGGGACGCCACAGGCTTTCACCCTTGCCGTTGAAGATCGCGAGCCCGTCGGAATCGTGCACCGAGGGGCGAAAATCGTCGACATCGTTGCGGTCATTGGGGCCGAAGAAGAACATGCTGGTCATCGGCGCCAGCCCCGCGTGCTCGAGATCGGCCCGCGGATAGAGCGACATCTCGACGTCGAACACCGTGGTCTCGCCGGGCCGCAAGGTGAAACGATAGCTGGCGGCGCAGCTCTTGCTGTCGAGCAGCGCGTGGATGACGAGCGAGGTCGCGTTCGCCGCGGGGCGTTCCAGCCAGAACGCCTTGAAGGTGGGAAATTCCTCTCCCTTCGCCTCGCCGGTATCGATCGACAATCCCCGCGCCGACAATCCGTAGGTTTCACCCTTGGCGACGGCACGGAAATAGCTCGCGCCGAGGAAGACGCAGACCTCATCGAAATAGTCGGGCTTGTTGATCGGCGCGTGGATGCGAAGGCCGGCAAAGCCGAGATCATCAGCGGCGAACGCCGGCACATCGTTGCCGAACGAGAAGTCGTCCTTGCGATAGCGGATTTCGTTGGCCTGGCCGTCGACGACTTCGAAGATGTTGACCCTGTTCTTGTAGAAGAAGCCGCGGTGAAAGAACTGCGCCTGGAACGGCAGCTTGTCGGCGCGCCAGAGCGCGCGCTCCGGCATGAAGCGGATCGAGCGATATTGATCGTAGTTCAGATCCTTCAGCTCGGCCGGCAGCTTTTCGTCGGGCGCCTCGAACGATTTGCTCGCGAGGCTGCGCGCGAGCTCCCGAACGGTGGACGCATCAAACGGAACAGTCGCGACCGCTTCGGTTCCCGGAAACAATACGAGTGTCGGCAGCACTGCCGAGCCTTGCAGTAGCTGGCGACGATTCACGAGAACTCCTCAGCATTTGGACCAGGCGCCGCATGGAAACAGCCAAGCCGTCGGCAAGTTCCATGAATGCTGGAACGTTCAGCTAAAGATTCCTCTCAGACGATCTCCGTCCCCGTCGTTTGGGAAAACTCCGCACCCGGCCGCGGCGCAGCCACGAAAATGTCCGGAACTCGTCAACAACATGAGCCGCAATTCAGGCAATAGCAAACCGCCCACGGCAGCGTCGTGGCTCACCGCCATCTTTCGCAAGCAATGGCGGTGGCGCGTTGGTCACGCGCTATGATTTGGAGATACCGACTCCAGCGTGGGGGCGACTTCGCGCGCGACCTGAACCAGGGCGGCGATCAAGGGTGTCATCGGGTCGCGCTGCGGGATCACCAGGCCGATACTGTAGTTCACCACGGGGTCGACGATCGGAATGCTGCGCACGGCGTCGGCGAGGCCGAGTGTCTCCGCGAGCTTTGCCGGCATCACGCTTGCCCAGCGCCCGGTCTTCACATGGGTGTAGAGCACGAGCAGCGAGTTCGAGGTCAGCGTCGGCGTTGCTTCCGCCCCGACTGAACGAAGTGCCCGATCGATGATGCGGCGGTTCTGCATGTCGGGCGTCAGCAGGCACAGCGGCACCTGGCCGACCTCTTTCCACGTCACAGAGTCGCGATCGCCGAACATGGCGTCGGGCGATGTCAGCAACCGATAGCTCTCGTTATAGAGACGGATGGTGCGAACCTTGCCGATCGGCTCGTTCTCGATATAGGTCAGCCCGGCATCGACCTCGAGGTTCTCCAAGAGGCCGAGCACGTCGGACGAGGTGCAGGACTGGATGCGGAAACGCACGTCGGGATGACGGGCGCGGAACGGCGTGGTGAGCGAAGCCACCATGCCGAGCACAGTCGGGATCGCCGCGATCCGGATCTCGCCGGAGAGCTTGTGCCTCAGCCCGTTGATCTCCTCCCGCATCGCGCGGGCATCGCCGACGATGCGGCGCGCCCAGTCGAGCGCGCGCTCGCCTTCGGGCGTGAAGCCCTGAAAGCGGGAGCCGCGCTGCACCAGCATCACGCCGAGGAGATCCTCGAGCTGCTTGAGGCTCGTCGACATCGTCGGCTGCGTGACGCCGCACGCCTCCGCCGCGCGGCCGAAATGCCGCTCCTTTGCGAGTGCCAACAGGAGTTCAAGCTTGTCGATCAAGAAGGCCTCATCAGCTCTGGCATGCCACTTCGAATATAACGATCACAGCCGGGACGAACACGAGAAAAAGCCGTACCGCACAAGGTGTTCTGCTACCAATTCTATTTCTATATTGATCGATTTCATATCCCAATCGATCGCTGTTCACGATCGCAGCATGAGACAGCTTTATTGATATCTGGATCGATTCCAACTTTCATGGGCGCGAGTGAAAACCCTCCGATTTGAGAGGCATGGATGACATCGGCCTACGAACCCTGGAACGAAGCGCGCGGCGCCGAGATCATCGCCGAGCATGCCGAGCTCGAAGGCGCGACGCTGGTCATCCTGCACGCCCTGCAGGAAGCCTTCGGCCACGTGCCCGAGCCCGCGATCCCGATGGTCGCTTCCACGCTCAATCTCTCGCGTGCCGAGGTCCACGGCGTGTTCACCTTCTACCATGATTTCCGCAAGGCGCCTGCAGGCCGCCATGTGCTGAAGCTGTGCCGCGCGGAGGCCTGCCAGGCCGCCGGCGGCGACGCGCTGGCCGCGCGCGCGGAAGCCAAGCTCGGCGTTGCGCTCGGCAACACCACGGCCGATGAGCGCGTGACGTTGGAGCCGATCTACTGCCTCGGCCTTTGCGCCACCGCGCCGTCAGCGATGCTGGATGGCCGCGTGGTCGGCCGGCTCAATGAGGCGCGCCTCGACGCGCTGGTCAGGGAGGCGCAGCGATGACGATGCGACTCTTTGTCCCCCGCGATGCTGGCGCGGTCGCCGTTGGCGCTGATGAGGTCGCGACGGCGCTGCAGCTCGCCGCCGAGAACCACGGCCTTGCGATCGAGATCGTCAGGACTGGCTCGCGCGGGCTCTATTGGCTGGAGCCGATGGTCGAAGTCGCAACAGCGGCGGGCCGGATCGCGTTCGGCCCGGTGAGCGCCGCGGACGCAGCTTCCCTGCTCGATGCGATGGCCGCCGACGGGCCGCATCCGTTGCGGCTGGGCGTTGCCGACGAGATCCCCTGGCTCAAGCGCCAGACCCGCCTAACCTTCGCGCGCTGCGGCGTGGTGGATCCCCACTCGGTCGAGGACTATCGCGCCCATGGCGGCTACAGGGGCCTGGAGCGGGCGCTGACGCTCTCCCCCGACGAGATCCTTGCCGACGTCACCGCCTCCGGCCTGCGCGGCCGCGGCGGCGCCGGCTTCCCGACCGGCATCAAGTGGAAGACGGTGGCGCAGGCCAGCGCCGACCGGAAGTACATCGTCTGCAATGCCGACGAAGGCGACAGCGGCACCTTCGCCGACCGCATGATCATGGAAGGCGATCCGTTCGTCGTGATCGAGGGCATGACGATCGCCGGCATCACGGTCGGCGCCACCAAGGGCTACATCTACACCCGCTCCGAATATCCGCACGCGGTCGAGGCGATGAATGCCGCGATCGCGGCGGCGAAGCGCGCCGGCTATCTCGGCGCGCGCATCGGCGGTTCCGCACATAGTTTCGATCTCGAGGTGCGCGTCGGCGCCGGCGCCTATGTTTGTGGCGAGGAGACCTCGCTGCTCGAAAGCATAGAAGGCCGCCGCGGCATCGTGCGCGCCAAGCCGCCGCTGCCCGCCCACAAGGGCCTGTTCGGGCGGCCGACTGTCATCAACAACGTGCTGTCGTTTGCGGCGATCCCGTTCATCCTCGACAACGGCGCCAAGGCTTACGCAGATTTCGGCATGGGCCGCTCGCGCGGCACGATGCCGATCCAGCTTGCCGGCAATGTGAAGCATGGCGGCCTGTTCGAGACCGCATTCGGCATCACGCTCGGCGAACTAGTCGATGAGATCGGCGGCGGCTCCTTCACCGGCCGTCCGGTGCGCGCGGTGCAAGTGGGCGGTCCCCTAGGTGCCTACTTCCCGCGCGCTCTCTTTGATACGCCGTTCGACTATGAGGCCTTTGCTGCACGCGACGGATTGATCGGCCATGGCGGCATCGTCGTGTTCGACGATAGCGTCGACATGGTCAAGCAAGCGCGCTTTGCGATGGAATTCTGCGCGATCGAATCCTGCGGCAAGTGCACGCCATGCCGCATCGGCTCGACCCGCGGCGTGGAGACCATCGAGAAGATCATCCGCGGCGAGCACGTGGCCGAAAACCTCGCCCTCGTCGAGGACCTCTGCAACACCATGAAGTTCGGCTCGCTCTGCGCGCTCGGCGGCTTCACGCCCTACCCCGTGCTGAGTGCCCTCAGGCATTTCCGGGATGATTTCGGCCCGGCACCGGCCCGCTTAGAGGCCGCGGAATAGGAAAATCGCCATGTCATTGATCGAGGAAATCGACTTCGGCACGCCGCGCTCCAAATCGGAGACCATGGTCACGCTGACCATCGACGGCAAGCCCATCACGGTGCCCGAGGGCACCTCCATCATGCGCGCGGCGATGGACGCAGGTCACCAGATCCCGAAGCTCTGCGCGACCGACATGGTCGACGCCTTCGGCTCCTGCCGTTTGTGTCTCGTCGAGATCGAGGGACGCGCCGGCACGCCGGCCTCCTGCACCACGCCGGTGGCGCCGGGCCTCGTGGTTCACACCCAGACGGACCGATTGAAGAAGCTGCGCAAGGGGGTGATGGAGCTCTACATCTCCGACCATCCGCTGGACTGCCTGACCTGCGCCGCCAATGGCGATTGCGAATTGCAGGACATGGCCGGCGCCGTCGGCCTGCGCGACGTGCGCTACGGCTATGAGGGCGACAACCATGTGTTCGCCAAGTCCGATGGCGCGGTCAATCCGGCCTGGATGCCGAAGGACGAGTCCAACCCTTACTTCACCTACGACCCTGCCAAATGCATCGTCTGCTCGCGCTGCGTCCGCGCCTGCGAGGAGGTGCAAGGCACCTTCGCGCTGACGATCGCCGGCCGCGGCTTCGACAGCCGCGTCTCGCCCGGCATGAGCGAAAGCTTCCTCGGCTCCGAATGCGTCTCCTGCGGCGCCTGCGTGCAGGCCTGCCCGACCGCGACGCTGACGGAAAAATCGGTGATCGAAATCGGCCAGCCCGAGCATTCCGTGGTGACCACCTGTGCCTATTGCGGCGTCGGCTGCGCCTTCAAGGCCGAGATGCGCGGCGAGGAAGTGGTGCGCATGGTGCCGTACAAGGACGGCAAGGCCAATCGTGGCCACTCCTGCGTCAAGGGCCGCTTCGCCTGGGGCTATACCAACCACAAGGAACGCATCCTGAAACCGATGATCCGCGAGCGGATCGCCGATCCCTGGCGCGAGGTGTCGTGGGACGAGGCGTTCTCCTTCGCCGCCGCGAAGTTCAAGGCGATCCAGCAGAAATACGGCCGCGACGCGGTCGGCGGCATCACGTCGTCCCGCTGCACCAATGAAGAGACCTACCTGGTGCAGAAATTGATCCGCGGCGGCTTCGGCAACAACAATGTCGATACCTGCGCCCGCGTCTGCCACTCGCCGACCGGCTATGGCCTGTCGCAGACCTTCGGCACCTCGGCCGGGACGCAGGATTTCGATTCGGTCGAAGAGACCGACGTCGTGATCGTGATCGGCGCCAATCCGGCTTCGGCCCATCCGGTGTTCGCCTCACGGCTGAAGAAGCGGCTGCGGCAGGGGGCAAAACTGATCGTGATCGATCCGCGGCGCACCGAAATGGTGGAAGCCCCACACCTCAAGGCGCTGCATCTGCCGTTGATGCCGGGCACCAACGTGATGGTCATGACCGCGCTCGCGCATGTCATCGTCACCGAGGGCCTCGTCAACGAAGCCTTCGTGCGCGAGCGTTGCGACTGGAGCGAATTCGAGGAATGGGCGGCGTTCGTCGCGCAGCCGAACAACAGCCCGGAGGCGACCGCGATCCTCACCGGCGTCGACCCGAAGGCACTGCGCGAGGCGGCGCGCATCTACGCCACTGGCGGCAACGGCGCGATCTATTACGGTCTCGGCGTCACTGAGCACAGCCAGGGCTCAACCACGGTGATCGCAATCGCCAACCTCGCGATGGTGACAGGCAATATCGGCCGTCCCGGCGTCGGCGTGAACCCGCTGCGCGGCCAGAACAACGTGCAGGGCTCTTGCGACATGGGCTCGTTCCCGCATGAGCTGCCGGGTTACCGCCACATCGCGACGGATGCGGTGCGTGACCAGTTCGAGGCGATGTGGAACGTGAAGCTCAACCCGGAGCCGGGCCTGCGCATTCCCAACATGTTCGACGCCGCGATCGAAGGCACCTTCATGGGCCTCTATGTGCAGGGCGAGGACATCCTGCAGTCCGACCCCAACACCTCCCACGTGGTGGCGGCGCTGTCGGCGATGGAATGCGTGATCGTGCACGATCTCTTCCTGAACGAGACCGCGAATTACGCGCACGTGTTCCTGCCGGGCTCGAGCTTCCTGGAGAAGGACGGAACCTTCACCAATGCCGAGCGTCGTATCCAGCGCGTGCGCAAGGTGATGACGCCGAAGAACGGGCTGGCCGACTGGGAGGTCACCATCCGCCTCGCCAAGGCGATGGGCTTCGAGATGCACTACAACCATCCCTCCGAGATCATGGACGAGATCGCGGCGTTGACGCCGACCTTCGCCGGCGTCTCCTATGCCAAGCTCGACGAGCTCGGTTCGGTGCAATGGCCCTGTAACGAGAAGGCGCCCGAGGGAACGCCAGTGATGCATATCGGCGGCTTCGTGCGCGGCAAAGGCAAGTTCATCGTCACCGAATATGTCGCGACCGACGAGCGCACCGGCCCGCGCTTCCCGCTGCTGCTCACGACGGGACGCATCCTCAGCCAGTACAATGTCGGCGCGCAGACCCGCCGCACTGAAAATGTGGTCTGGCACAGCGAGGACCTGCTGGAGATCCATCCGCACGATGCCGAGCAGCGCGGCGTGCGCGACGGCGACTGGGTGCGCCTGAAGAGCCGCGCCGGCGAGACCACGCTGCGCGCGCTCATCACCGACCGCGTCGCGCCGGGCGTAGTCTACACCACGTTCCATCATCCGGACACGCAGGCCAATGTGATCACGACCGATTATTCGGACTGGGCGACCAACTGTCCGGAATACAAGGTCACCGCAGTCCAGGTCTCGCCGTCCAACGGTCCGTCCGACTGGCAGAAGGCCTATGACGCGCAGGCGAAGCATTCGCGCCGGATCGCGCCGGTCGTGGAAGCCGCGGAGTGAGGATGCACGATCCCGTCACCAGCGCGGAACGGCAGGTCTGGCGCGACGGCAGCCTGAGCGAAGGCACGCGCCAGATCCCCGAGGAGACGGCGCTGGCGCTGACCTATAATGGCGGCACCTACGCCGTGATGATGGGCACGCCGCAAGACCTGCGCGACTTTGCCGTCGGCTTCAGCCTCTGCGAGGGCATTGTTCAGTCCGCCGAGGAGATCGAGACGTTCGATGTCATCGAACTCGATGACGGCATCGAGCTGCGGATGTGGCTGGCGCCCGAAAAGGCCGCGCTGATCAACGAGCGGCGGCGGCACATCGCAGGCCCGACGGGCTGCGGCATCTGCGGCATCGATTCGATCGCGGAAGCGGTTCGTCCGGCGGCGATCGTGCCAATGGGCCGCAGCTTCTCGCCGCGCGAGATCATGGCCGCGATGGCGGCAATCGCGCCGCTGCAGGCGATCAATCTCAGGACCCGCGCGGTGCATGCCGCTGCGTTCTGGACGCCGGCGCGCGGCATCGTCGCGCTGCGCGAGGATGTCGGGCGCCACAATGCGCTCGACAAGCTCGCCGGCGCACTGGCGCAGACGAGAGTGCCGACCAGCGAGGGCATGGTGCCGTTGACGAGCCGCGTCTCGGTCGAGATGGTGCAGAAGACGGCAACCATCGGCGCGCCGCTGATGGTCGCGGTATCGGCGCCGACAGCGCTTGCCGTGCGCATGGCCGACGCCGCCGGCATCACGCTTGCGGCGATCGCGCGCACCGACGGGTTCGAGGTATTCACGCATGCGGAGCGGATCGCGACCCGCGCCGATGCCAGGGAGGCCGTCCATGTCGCCTGACCGACTGATCTACATGGCCAACCAGATCGGCAAGTTCTTCCAGAACCAGGGGCATGAGCGCGCGGTGCCGGGGATCGCCGAGCATATCAAGAAGTTCTGGGACCCAAGGATGCGCAAGGCGATCTTCGCCCATCTCGACGCCGGCGGCGCGGGGCTTGATCCGTACGTCCACGAGGCGCTCAAGAGCTTGAAGAAGGCGTAAGCCACGGAATTGTAGGGTGGGCAAAGCGCAGCGCGCCCACCTTTCTTCACCGACCGTGGGTGGTGGGCACGCTCCGCTTTGCCCACCCTACGGCACTGTCGTCCCGGCGAACGCCGGGACCCATAACCACAGGATCGCGTTGTGGCGCGAGCAAGCGGTTGTGGCGGAGCACATTACAAACGCCTGTGGTTATGGGGTCCCGGGTCAAGCCCGGGACGACACCGAATTTATGGCGATCGGCGCTGCGCCTAACGTCCGCCAACCAGCGCGTTGAACACCCGCCTCACCTCACCTTGCGTCTCGCGCACGCCGGCTTCGAGGGCGGAGAAATCCGGCGTGTCGCCTGCCCGCGCCATCACGCGTAGCAGATCGTCACCGGCGGTTTCGGGATTGAATTTGCCGGTCACGCAAAGCCGCAGGATCTGCGTCAGGTCATGATAGAGTCGCGCGGCCGAGCGCAGCACTTCGGCCTCCGACTGGCCGAGCACGCCGAGCTTTGCGGCGTTGTCGAGCACCTGCAATGTGGAAACGCTGAGGATGTCGGGCTTCTCGGCAGCGTGCACGAGCTGCAGATATTGCGCGATGAAATCGATGTCGACGAGGCCGCCTGCGGCGAGCTTCAGGTCCCAGATGTCGTCCTCGCCCTTCTCGAGCGCGATCGCGCGCCGCATCTCGACGACGTCGTTGGCGGTCGCGGCCGCATCGCGCTTGCGCGTCAGCACGCGACGGATGATGTCTTCGATCTTCTCGCGGAACGCCGGCGATGACGAGATCACGCGCGCGCGCGTCAGCGCCATGTGCTCCCAGGTCCAGGCCTCGCGCTCCTGATACTCGGCGAAGGAATCGAGCCGTGACGCCAGCGGGCCGGCGCGGCCTGACGGGCGCAACCGCATGTCGACCTCGTAGAGCACGCCGTAATTGGTCCGTGTCGTGAAGGCGGAGATCAGGCGCTGGGTGAAGCGGGCAAAATACTGCGCGCCGTGCAGCGCGCGGGCGCCGTCGGAGTCCGGCTGCTCGTGGTCGTAGTCGTAGAGCAGGATCAGGTCGAGGTCGGAGGACGCCGTCATCTCGCGGCTGCCGAGCCTGCCCATGGCGAGAATCGCGGTCTCCTGGTCGTTGATGCGGCCGTATTGCGTGGCGAACTGGTCGGTGACAAGGCCATGCACGGTGTGCACGATGCCTTCGGCGACGTCGGCGAAGGCGACGCTCGCCTGCTGCGCCGACACCGTGCCGGAGAGGATCCGCGTGCCGATCAGGAACAGGCTTTCCTGGCCGAACAGCCGCAGGCGATCGAGGAAGTCCTCGTAGGAACCGGCGTCCTTGAGCGTGATCGCGAGCCGCTCCGACAATTCGCGCTGGTCCGGCATCGCGCCGAAGAAGCGCGGATCGATCAGCCCGTCCATGATCTGCGGCTGCCGCGCCAGCATGTCGCCGAGCCGCGGCGCGGCGCCGAGGATCAGCGCCACCAGCGCGACCAGGTCGCGGTTCTGGCTGAGCAGGGTGATCAGCCGTCCGCCCCGCTGTAGCGCCCCGAGGAAACGGTCGAACGCCACAACCGCAGCGTCCGGCTCCTCGGCATGCGCGAGGCCGTCGATCAGGCCCGGAATGAATTCGAGGAAAGCGTTGCGCGTCGCCTCCACGCGCAGCGCGCGATAGTCGCCTTCGATCCATTGCTGCACGGTCTTTGCGACCGCAACCGGCTTCTCGAAGCCGAGACTGACGAGATGCTCGAGCAGCCGCTGGTCTTCAGGGCCGGCGCCGTAGTTCGCCTTCGGCAGCTTTGCCGTGCCGGTCGGCTCGTCGCCCTCGAACAGCTTGGCGTAGTGGCCCTGCACGATGTTGAGATGCGCGAGCAATTCCATCGCAAACGTGGCCCTGCTCGTATAACCGAGGAAATGAGCGAAGCGCTCGATCGCCGCGGGATCCTCCGGCAACGTGTGCGTCTGCTCGTCGGCGATCATCTGCAAGCGATGCTCGACACGGCGCAGGAACTGATAGGCCGCAGCGAGTTCGTCGCGCGCCTCAAAGGTGATCCAGTTGCTGGAGGCGAGCATGGTAAGCGCCTCGAGCGTCGGCCGCACCCGCAATTCCGGATGCCGTCCGCCCGCGATCAACTGCTGGGTCTGGGCAAAGAACTCGATCTCGCGGATGCCGCCGCGGCCGACCTTGACGTTGTGGCCCTCGACCGCGATCTCGCTCTGGCCGCGGTAGGTCTGCATCTGCCGCTTCATGTCGTGGACATCGGCAAGCGCGGCGAAGTCGAGATGCTTGCGCCAGACGAAGGGGGCGATTTCCGCAACCAGCACCTCGCCCGCCTTGCTGTCGCCAGCGCAGGGGCGCGCCTTGATCATCGCGGCGCGTTCCCAGGTCCGCCCTTCCCGCTCGTAATAGTTCAGCGCCGAATCGGTCGAGATCGCGACCTGCGTCGACGCCGGATCAGGCCGCAGCCGCAGGTCGACGCGGAACACATAGCCATCGCCGGAGCGCTGCTGCAGCATGCGCGCCATCGATTGCGTGACGCGGACGAAGAACGGCTGCGGCTCGATGTCGTCGGCCAGCGAGGTCGCGGCCGGATCGTAGAAGACGATGAGATCGATATCGCTGGAATAGTTCAGTTCGCCTGCGCCCATCTTGCCCATCGCGAGCACGATCAGCCCGCTGCCCTCTTCGGGATGGTCGGCGTCGGGCGCACGGAGGCGGCCGCGCGCCATCTCCTGACGCAGCAGGTAGCGCAGCGCCGACTGCACGGAGGCGACCGCAAGGTCGGTCAGCGCGGCGGTGACCCGTGTGACCGGCCAGACGCCGCCGATGTCGCAAAGCGCGATCAGGAGCGCCGCCTCCGCCTTCATGCGGCGGAGCAGTTGCATCACCTCGGCCTCGCCCGAGGCGGCGAACACGTCGTGCGAGGTCTTTTCGATCAGGCCGGCCAGATGCGGCTCCGGGTCGCAGGAGAGCAGCCGGATCAGCCGCGCCGGATCGACGCGCATGAGCTCGAACAGGAACGGCGAGCATTCCGCAATACCGAGCAGGATGCGCCTGGCGAAGGGATAGCCGAGCAGTTCGGCGAGCGCAGCCGATTGCGCCGGCTCGAGTTCGGCGAGCCAGTCTGTCAGGCGCTGTTCGGCTTGGATGGGCGCGGACACATACGGTCCGTCCGCGAACCGCGCGGCCAGACGATGTCCCGCGGAGCCCGGCGCGGAAGCATTCATGCCGCCTTCTGTGGCACATCCTGCGTTTGGGCCGCAAGCCTGTCGGCCGCGCCGGCCCGCGCCGGAAGCACCAGCGTCGCGACCAGGCCGGGACGGGCGTCGCCGAGCCTGAGCTCGCCGCCGTGCAGTGTCGCGACCGCCGCGGCTAGGCTCAGCCCGAGCCCGGAACCCGGCAGCGTGCGGCTCGCCTCGAGCCGGACGAATCGTTCGACTGCGTGCTTGCGGTCGGCCTCGGGAATGCCGGGACCGTGGTCGGTGACACTGAGCAGCACGGAGTCGGCCTCGCGCCGCGCCTCGATCAGGATTTCCTTGGCTGCGGCGGCCGCCTCCGAGTCGATCGGCTGCACCACCGGCTTGCCATACTTGATCGCGTTCTCGACGAGGTTGGCGAGCGCCTGGCTGATCAATTCACGGTTGCCATGCATCGCGCTGGGCGCGGTCTTCACATGCAGGCTCATGCCGTCATCCTCGGCGAGCGGCTCATAGAGCTCATGGATGCCGGCGGCGACGTCGGCCGCGTCGAAATCATCCATGTTGCCGCGCGCCTGCCCGGACTCCGCCCGTGCGATCATCAACAGTGCATTGAAGGTGC
The DNA here is from genome assembly GCF_055413685.1 of Bradyrhizobium sp. LeoA1Lang. Taxonomy (NCBI): domain Bacteria; kingdom Pseudomonadati; phylum Pseudomonadota; class Alphaproteobacteria; order Hyphomicrobiales; family Nitrobacteraceae; genus Bradyrhizobium; species Bradyrhizobium sp. LeoA1Lang. The sequence goes on from NZ_JBVAPG010000064.1 coordinate 31,146, forward strand.
GGATCAGGCCATCGGATTCCTCAATGGTGCGCTCCAGCGCCGCCCGGTAATCCGCCTCGCTCCTGGCGCGCGCCAATGCCTCCTCGGCGCGGTTGCGAAGGCGCGTCAGCGGCGTCTTGAGGTCGTGGGCGATGTTGTCGGAGACCTCCTTCAGCCCCGTCATCAGCGCCTCGATGCGCTCCAGCATGGCGTTGAGGTTCTCGGCGAGACGGTCGAGCTCATCGCCGCTGCGGCCGACCGGCAGGCGGTCGGAGAGATCGCCGGCCATGATGCGCTGCGCGGTGCCGGTCATCGCATCGATCCGCTGCAGCACCCGCCGCGCCACGAAGATGCCGCCGCCGATGCCGAGCACGACCACGACCAGGATCGACCATTGCGCGGCTTTGGCGACGATGCCGAACAGCCGCCGCCGCTCCTCAAGGTCTCGTCCGATCAGCAGCCGGAAACCGTTGGTCATCTCCGTGACGCGCACCAGCGCGCGGTGATCGGTGTTGTCGTTGTCGTCGAGCCGCCGATAGGCCGTCTCGGTCCAGCCCTCCATTCCCATCACGCCCGGCGCCAACGAGCCGACATTGCCGGCGATCGCCTGCCCGTTCGGTGCGGTCACGAGGTAGAGGTTCGCGCCCGGCCGCAGCGCCCGGTTGCCGATGGTGAGCGCGAGGCCGCGCAGGCCGCGCCGGTTGTAGATCTCGGTGACCTCGCCGACCTCGGCATTGACGGTGGAGGTGATCTGCTCGGTGATCAGGCGGCGCGTATTCCACGCGAAATAGCCGAGCAGCGAAGCGGCGAACAGCGCGAACAAGAACAGATAGACCAGCGTCAGCCGGAACGCCGTGGTGCGGATCAGTTTACCGAATGCCGTCACGGATGATGCTACCCAAGCTGTTGCTGCCGCGCGTTGCTGTCTGAGCGTCGTATGCGTTCTGCAAGTTGAGCCAGAGCGTAGCAGACGTATTCAACGCGTCCGCTGTTACCGTATCCCGTCGCGGATCATGTACCCCGCGCCGCGGATCGTGTGCAGCAACGGCCGCTCAAAACCCTTGTCGATCTTGGAGCGCAGGCGCGAGATGTGTACGTCGATGACGTTGGTCTGCGGATCGAAGTGATAGTCCCAGACATTCTCGAGCAGCATGGTGCGCGTCACCACCTGGCCTGCATGCTTCATCAGATATTCGAGCAGGCGGAACTCGCGCGGCTGCAGCGTCAGCTCGTCCTTGCCGCGGGCGACGCGGTGCGACAGGCGGTCGAGCTCGAGATCGCCGACCCGATAGACCGTCTCTTCCGCCGGGCCGACATTGCGGCGCGACAGCACTTCGACGCGCGCCAGCAGTTCGGCGAATGAATAGGGTTTCGGCAGGTAGTCGTCGCCGCCGGCGCGCAGGCCCTTGATGCGGTCGTCGACCTGGCCGAGCGCGGAGAGGATCAACACCGGCGTGCGGTTCCCCTTCTCGCGCAGCGTTCCGATCAGGGACAGGCCGTCCCGCTTCGGCAACATGCGGTCGACGACGAGGACGTCATAGTCGCCGCTTTCGGCCATCGACAGGCCCTCCTCGCCGTCGTCGGCGAGGTCGGCGATATAGCCGACTTCGCGGAACGCCTTGACGAGATAGTCGGCGGATTCGCGATCGTCTTCGATGATCAGGAGGCGCATCTGGGGTGCGGCTAAAGGTGCGGTGGCGGTCACGGGATTGGTTTCCTCTCAGCATGGCGCGGCCGCCCTGCACATGCAAGACGGCCGCGCGCGTTCGCGTTGATTTGCATGATCCTTCCGGAAAACCGGCTTCCGCTTTTCCGGATCATGCTGGAGGGGAAAGAGTGGGCGGTGAAGCTGGGGGACTTCACCGCCCTAGGCCTTCCGACGGAGGGGGGCGCATTCCACCGGAAGGTAGCAAGAGGGGGCGAGCATTGCGGCTCGCTCCCCAGGAAGGGCCGTCGGCGGGGGCGACGATTGCCGGCGACGCCTTCCATCTCTTATTTAACCCTTCGCCAGCGGCACTGCCACAAAGCGCGACGAACCGCCGCTCTTTACACGCATTAAAACGCTGTTCTTGTTGTCGTTCCGTGCGGAGGTGATCGCATCGCGCACATCACCGGCGCTGGTGACGTTCTTGCCGGCGACTTCAAGAATGACATCGCCTTCCTTGAAGCCGCGCTCGGCCGCGGCGCTCTTTGGGTCGACCTCGGTCACCACGACGCCGTCCTTGCCGGCGCCGGCCACGCTGTTGGCGGGGGCCACCGTCAGGCCGAGCTTCGGCACGTCGGTGCCGCGGGAGGAAGAGCCGCGATCGCTGTTGTCGTTATCGGCCTTGGCCTCAACCGTGTTCGGCAACTGGCCGAGCGTGAGGTTGACGGTCTTCTCCTGGCCCTTGTGCAGGACGTTGAGCTTCACCGCATTGCCGGGCGCCAGGCCGCCGATGGTGCGGGCGAGCTCGCGCGCATCCTTGACCGTTTCGCCGTTGACGGCGGTGATGACGTCGCCGGACTCGATGCCGGCCTTGGCCGCCGGACCATTGGCCTGGGGCTCCGCCACCAGCGCGCCTTCGGCCTTCTTCATGCCGAGGCTGTCGGCGATGTCGGAGGTCACCGGCTGGATCTGGACGCCGATCCAGCCGCGGCTGACCGTGCCCTTGTCCTTGAGCTGAGCGACCACGTTCTTCACCGTCGCGGCCGGGATCGAGAAGGCGATGCCGACGCTGCCGCCGGAGGGTGAATAGATCGCGGTGTTGACGCCCATCACCTCACCGGACACGTCGAACGCCGGGCCACCGGAGTTGCCCTTGTTCACTGGCGCGTCGATCTGGATGAAATCGTCGTACGGGCCGTTGCCGATGTCGCGGCCGGAGGCCGAGACGATACCGGCGGTGACCGTGCCGCCCAGCCCGAAGGGGTTGCCGACCGCCAACACCCAATCGCCGATCCGCGGCTTGGTGTCGGACAGCTTGGCGAACGGGAAGTTGGAACCACCCTCGACCTTGATCAGCGCGAGGTCGGTACGCGGATCGGTGCCGATCACCTTGGCCGAATACGTCTTGCCGTCATCGGTCGTGACCTCGACCTTATCAGCGCCGTCAACGACGTGGTTGTTGGTCACGGCAAAGCCGTCAGCCGAAATGAAGAAACCCGAACCCTGGCCGGTCACGATGCCACGGCCACGCGGTCCGCCGCGCATGCCCGGGGGGAGCCCATCCTGTCCACCGAAGCGACGGAAGAAACGCTCCATCGGCGAACCCGGCGGGAACGGCGAGTCCTCATTGCTGTCGTCCTTGGCGAGCTTCTCGCCGATATTGACCTTGACCGAAATCACCGACGGCTTCACGCGCTCGACAATGTCGGCAAAGCCGACCGGCTGCTGAACCTTGCGGACCTCGTTGTTGACCTGCGCCTGCGCCGGGCTGGCGAACAGATCGCTCGGCGTGTGCTGCGGGCTCAAGCCATAGGCGGCGACGCCGAGCCCGGCGACGACCGAAGCCATCAACGCAAATCTGCGGGCCGAGAACAGCGAACGCCGCGGCGCGCCGTAAGACGGCAGAGACGAAAGATCGGTGGGTCGTTCGGTCATTCTAAAAATCTCCAAGAGCCAGAATTCGAAAGGTGCGGGGGCAAGCACCGGACGTGTTTAAACATGGGGGCGTCAGCCTTACGGCGCGCTGGCTGCGGAATTAAACTTTTGTAATAGAGACGAGACCGGGTGCGGCAGAATATCGCAGCTTCGCCAATGAGTTAGCCGCGAGCTGCAGCGCTTGCGGCTAACTCCGCCCGGAGGGTTCCGGGGTCGCAAAATCGCGAGCGGTCAGACCGCCCTGACGCTGGCAATGAAACCCTCGACTTCGCGCTTGAGGATATCCGCCTGCTGCGACAGGTCGACCGCGGAATCCTTGGCCTCGCCGGCCATGCGGCCGGTGTCGGACGAGGTGGTGGTGATCTGGACGATGTGGTTGGTCACGTCCATGGTTCCCCTCGCCGCGTCCTGGACGTTCCTGGAGATGTTCTGGGTGGCGTTGCGCTGGCGTGCAGTGTCGACGTCGATGCCCGACATGATCGAGCTGATTTCGGCGATCGTGTTCGAGATCCCGTCGATGGCGCCGCGCGTTTCCGCCGTGATTGCCTGGATGCTCGCGACCTGCTGCGAGATCTCTTCGGTCGCCTTGCTGGTCTGGCTCGCGAGGTTCTTCACCTCGGAGGCGACCACCGCAAATCCCTTGCCGGCCTCGCCGGCGCGCGCGGCTTCGATGGTGGCGTTGAGCGCCAACAGGTTGGTCTGCGAGGCAACCGTCTGGATCAACTGCACGACGGCCCCGATCTTCTCGGCCGCGTCCGAGAGGGCGTGGATGGTGTCGGCGCTCTGGCGCGCCTGCGCCACCGCGCCCTCGGCGCGCTGGGTGGCGTCGGTGACGCGCTGGCTGATCGCCGCGATCGAGGTCGTCATCTGCTCAGTGGAAGTCGCTACCGTCTGGACGCTGGTGCTGGCCTGGCCGGCTGCGCTGGCAACCGCGCTCGCCTTCTGGCTGGTCTCGTTGGCGGCACGCGACAGCGTTTCGGCGTTACCCCTGAGGCGAACGGCCGATGCCGCGACGCTGCCGACGACATTGGCGACGAGGCCGTTGAAGTCGCGGATCTTCTCGTCGAGGTAGCGGGTACGCTCGCGCTGGTTGTGGGCGTCGCGCAGTTCCTGGTCGGTTAGCCGCTGGCGTTCGATCCCGTTGGTCTTGAACACTTCGAGCGCGCCCGCGAGCAGTCCGATTTCATTGCTCCTGCCGAGGCCCGGAATCGGCGTCTCGTACTTCTGCTCGGCCACCTCGCGCATCGCATGCACCATGGCGGCGAGCGGCCGCATGACGCCGTCCCGAACGGCGAAATAGGTCGTCAGGCAAACCGTAAGCGCGATCACGGCGATCGCACCGCAGGCGATCAGGAAGTAGGAGAACGCGGTCTGCGCTTCCTGATAGATCTGCATGGCGTGCTCGCGGCCCGGGCCGCTCAGCGATTTGAACTCAGCGGCAAGCGCCGTGATCTCGTTGTTGAGGTAGAGCACGGCGATGAAGCCCGTGCCGCCGCCGATCCCAAGCAGCACCAGAAGCGCAATGACGACGGATGCGACGAGGAAGCGGATAGTCAAATTGCTGTTGGAAAACATCGGCTTGCTCAAGAGCGTTATGACGAAGCATCATCACGCTCCATCTCTTTGTGAACACGATCTTCGCAGGTCATGCTCTGGACGAAGGGGCGAGGCCAAGTTCCGCACAAAAGGTCAAGATTAGATGAATGCTGCGGCAGAAGCCGGAGCGTATGGACCTACGTAACAGTACGTAGGTCAGGTCCGCCTTTCCTCCGGCGCTTCCTCCGACATCAGCGCAGCCAACCGGCTCTCCTCTTCGGGGGTGAGATGGGCGCCGGTTGTGGCGGCCGCCGGGGCGGCTGGCCGGCGGCGGCCAAGCCGCCAAAGCGCCACGCCGCCTCCGACCAGTACCAGCGGCGGCACCAGCCAGAGCAGCAGCGTATGCGGATTGAAGCGCGGCTTGAGCAGCACGAACTCGCCGTAGCGCGCCACCAGGAAATCGATCACCTGCCGGTCGCTGTCGCCGGCCGCGATCCGCTCGCGGACCAGGATGCGCAGGTCGCGCGCCAGCGGCGCCTCGGAATCGTCGATCGACTGGTTCTGGCACACCATGCAGCGCAGCTCGCGCGACAGCTCCCGAGCCCGGGCTTCCTTGGCGGGATCGGCCATGATCTCGTCGGGCTGCACGGCGAACGCCGCCGGTGCGCCGAGCAACACGGCGACCACCAGCGCACAAACGGCAAGCGCCTTTCGCATCACTCCGCCGCCTGCAATGCGCGCGCGGCCCTGGCCGGCTTTGGCGCGCCGACGCGCAGGCGCCGGTCGGACAGCGACAAGAAGCCGCCAAAGGCCATCAGGACCGGGCCGAACCAGATCAAGAGCACCATGGGCTTGTGATAGATGCGCACGGCTATGCCGCCATCGGCGGCGATATCGCCGAGCGAGATATAGAGCTGGCTCACCCCACGCGTCAGCAGCGCGGCCTCGGTGGTGGACGCGCCACGCGTGGTGAAATTGCGCTTCGACGGGGTCATGACGCTGAGGGTCTTGCCGTCGAGGCCGACCGTGAACCTCGCCACCATTTCGCGGAAATTCGGCCCCTGGCGCTGGCCGAGATCGTCGAGCTTCAATTCGTAGCCGGCGACTTTCGCGGAATCGCCCGGCTTCATGGTGCCGATATATTCGCTGTTCCAGGTGGTCTCGCAGACGATCCCGATCAGGGCGATCCCGACGCCGGCATGGGCGAACGCCGTGCCCCAGGCCGCGCGCGGCAGGCCGCGCGCCCGCTGCACGGAGGTGCCGAACGGAAGCCGAAACAGCCCGATGCGCTCGGCGAGGTCGGTGAGCGCGCCGGCGACGACGAATACCGCAAGCCCGATCGCGAGCGGCGCAAAGGTGCTGCCGCCATGCGTCCAGGACCACAGCACCGCGATCGCAATCAGCGCGGCGATGCCGGCCGCGGTCAGGCGCTGGGCGGCGCCAAGCAGGTCGCCGCGCTTCCAGGCCAGCAAGGGGCCGAACGGCACGGCGATCATCAACGGCACGAACAGCGGCCCGAAGGTCAGGTTGAAGAACGGCGCGCCGACCGAGATCTTGTCGCCGGTCAGGACCTCGAGCGCCAGCGGATAGAGCGTGCCGATGAACACGGTCGCGCAGGCCGTGGTCAGGAACAGGTTATTGAGCACCAGCGCACCCTCGCGCGAGATCGGCGCGAACAGGCCGCCCTGCTTCAAGGACGCCGCCCGGGCCGCATAAAGCGACAGGCTGCCGCCGATGAAAAGGCAGAGGATCAAGAGGATGAACACGCCGCGCGCCGGATCGGTCGCAAATGCGTGCACCGAGGTCAGGACGCCGGAGCGCACCAGGAAAGTGCCGAGCAAGGACAGCGAGAAGGTCAGGATCGACAGCAGGATGGTCCAGACCTTTAGCGCGTTCCGCTTCTCCATCACGACCGCCGAATGCAATAGCGCCGTGCCGGCGAGCCAGGGCATCAGCGAGGCGTTCTCGACGGGATCCCAGAACCACCAGCCGCCCCAGCCGAGCTCGTAATAGGCCCAGTACGAGCCCATCGCGATACCGAGCGTGAGGAATATCCAGGCCAGCAGCGTCCACGGCCGCACCCAGCGCGCCCAGGCGGCATCGATGCGGCCCTCGATCAGGGCGGCGACCGCGAAGGAGAACGAAATCGAGAAGCCGACATAGCCGAGATAGAGCATCGGCGGATGCACGGCGAGGCCGATATCCTGCAGCACCGGGTTCAGATCCCTGCCCTCGATCGGCGGATTGGCGATGCGCAGGAACGGATTCGAGGTGAGCAGGATGAAGAGATAGAAGGCGCTCGCGATCCAGGCCTGCACGGCGAGCACATGCGCGCGCAGCGTCAGCGGCAGGTTGTTGCCGAAGGCGGCGACGAGGCCGCCGAACAGCGCCAGGATCGACACCCAGAGCAGCATCGATCCCTCGTGGTTACCCCAGACGCCGGTGATCTTGTAGATCAGCGGCTTCATCGAGTGCGAGTTCTCGAACACGTTGGCGACGGAGAAATCCGAGGTCACGTGCAGCGTCACCAGCGCCATGAACGAGGCGCCAACGAACAGGAGCTGCGCGAGCGCCGTGGAGCGCGCGACGTTCATCAGCGCGACATCGCCCCAGCGGGCCCCAAGCATCGGCACGACCGACTGGATCAGCGCCAGCCCGAGCGCCAGCACCAGCGCGTAATGTCCGGCTTCCGCGATCAACGCATCGCCCCCTGCACCGGCTGCGTCTCGGCCGAGGCGCTGGGCTTGCCGTAATCGTCCTTCCAGTGGCCCTGCTTCTTCAGGGCGTCGGCGACCTCCTTGGGCATGTAGGTCTCGTCATGCTTTGCGAGCACGGTGTCGGCGCGGAACACGCCGGATTGATCGAGCGCGCCCTCGGCGACGACGCCCTGCCCTTCGCGGAACAGGTCCGGCAGAATTCCCTTGTAGGCAACCGGCAGCGTGGCGCTCCCGTCGGCGACCTCAAACGTCACCGCGAGGTTGTCGCCGCGCTTGAGCGAGCCGGGCTGCACAAGGCCGCCGAGGCGGAACCGCTTCCCGGCGGAGATGTGCTTTTCGGCAACCATCGAGGGCGTGGAGAAGAACACAATGGAATCGCGCAAGGCGCTGAGCACCAGCGCAGCCGCCACTGCGAGCACCGCCAGCGAGCCGCCGATCATCACCAAACGCCGCTGCTTACGCGTCATGGTTCCCTATGGTCCTGTCTGTGCGCATGTCATCCATCCAGCCCGAGATTCTTCAGGCCTTCATTGAGCTGGCGCAAGCGTTCGGCATCATTGGCAACCGCCTGGCGGGCATCGGTGAGCGCGGCAACCGCCTTGTCGCGCTCGCCCATCACCATATAGGCCCGCACCAGCCGCAGCCATCCCTCGACATCGTTGCCGTCCTGCTTCAGGCGCGTGGCGAGCCGGTCGACCATGCCGCGGATCATCGCGGAACGGTCGTCCGCGCCCATGTCCTTGGCCGCGGCCATGGTCTCGTCTGACAGCGCTGGCGCGACGACACCGCCGCCGACCCGCGTCAGCGAGGCCTGCACCAGCGACCGCCACGGCGCATCCGCCGGCGCCTTGGCGAGCATCCCGCGCCAGATCGAAGCTGCGTCGGCCTTGCGGCCGTCCTGCTCGGCGGCGAGCCCGAGGAAGTAGTTCGCCTTGGGATCGTCGGCATTTTGCGCCACGGCGCGTTCGAATTCGGCCTTGGCCTCCGCGGTGACGACACCACCGGCCACACCGGTCAGCGCTTCGCCAAGATCGGCGCGGCGTTCCGAACTGTCGCCGTTATAGGTGATCGAATTGCGATAGGCGCGCACCGCGTCGTCGTAACGGCCGAGCCTGGAGAGCACCGGCGCCAGCACGTTCCAGCCGCGTCCATCGGTCGGATTCTTCTCAAGATGCGCTTCCACCTGCGCCACCAGATTGGCGAGCGGCTGATTGACGTCTGCCATGCGGCTGCGCGCGGCGAGCGGAAAATCGCCGAGCTGTGGCGAGCCCAGGGCAAGATAGAACGCCGCCGCCATCACCGGCAGTCCGACCAGCGCGGCCACGGCGGCCGAGCGCCGCAGCGGCAGGTTGGCTTTCGGCGCCGCCGCGGCCTCGCTATCCACGGCGGCAAGCAAGCGTCGGCCGATCTCGACCCGCGCCGCTTCGGCTTCCGATGCCCCGATCAAGCCGGAGGCGAGATCGCGCTCGATCTCGGCGAGTTGGTCCTTGTAGACATTGGCCTCGCTGCCGCCGGATGTCGCAGGCGTCGCGCGACCAAGCGGCCAAAGCACGGCGAAGATCGCCGCGACCGTCATCAGCGCGAACACAAACCACAGTGTCATCAACGAGTTCCCGGGCGAACGGCACCGAAAGCTGGTACCGATGTGCCGCTTTACACTACCGGCGGGAAGAGGAGCAATTGACAATTGCTGGATCGGAACCGTCCTCCGTAACCGACCGGAGGGCGAAATTGCGGGAGCAACCGTATTTTCGCGCGAACCCGATATCGGTTCGCAGAAGGAAAACCGTCAAAATGAGGATCAGCCGGCGCGGGACGACTTGCGCTCGCCGGTCATGGCGTTTTCCGCGGCGCGGTTCATCAGCGAAGCGTAGTCATGGCCGAACAGGACCTCGCAGAACCGGATCGCTGCGCTGGCCTGTTGCTGCCGATAGCCGCGCACCCGATGGTCACCGGCGCGCAAGGACTGCACCAGCGCCTCCGTGGACTGCTCGACATATTGCTGCAGGTCGGAATAGGTGCGCAGCGTCACCTCGTTGATGGCAAGCTCGCTCGCATAGGTGCGGCACACCGCAACGAAATCGATGAGGGCGGCGACCTCCTCGACTTCGGTCGGGTCGATCCGGGCGGCGGCGGAGATATCCTTGTCCGGGCGCTGGCGCAGGATGCGGCGGACCCGGCCGGAAACGCTGTCGATCTCCGATTGCAGCGAGTTGGAGATGTCGGCCCGGATCGAGGTCAGTTGCTTGCCCCAGGTGGATTCGTTGCGCAAATCGAGCTCCGTACGCAGGCCGCGCACACCGTCATGCAGCGTCTTCAGTTGATCCCCGACATTGTCGAGATGACCGCGCCGGATGTCGCTGCGCAAGCAGGCCGCGAGATAGGAGAGATCGTGCAAGGCGATCGTGACGGCGACGCCATAGGGCGTAGCGGCGACGCGGATCTCGTCGTCGGAAGCCGCCATCTTGATCGCGAGGCGGATGATCTGCCAGGGCGCGACCAGGCGCTGCATCACCAGCGACAGCGCGAACGGAAGCAATTGCGGCGTCTGCAGCGAAGGGACGTTGAGCGCCGCGGTGACGGAGGCGATCTGGGTTTCGCCGAACATCCGGAGCTGGCTGGGAAGCCGGCTGCCGAGCGTCTCCAGCGCCTCGCGCGTGCGCAACACCAGCCCGATCGACACCAGGTCTTCGACCACATTGGGCGGGCCGACGCGCGACAGCGCCCGCTGCTTGTCATCGCCCGGGACTGGCGTCGCGACCTTGACGACCGCCTCCGCTGCGGCGAGCTGGTATTTGCGGGCTGCGGCCTCGGCGGCCGAAGTTGCGCCACTGTCATGCGCCTTCACAAGCGCGGCCTCGAATTCGCGGGTCGCATCAGGCGCGCCTTCACGGCCGAGCCACTGCCATATCGGCAGCAGCGAGGTGCGGCGGACCTGTCCCGGCCGGATCGGGAAATTGCCTTCGGCCAGGAACGGCTCGAGCGGACGGAACAGCAGGCGCGCCGGATCATCGCCGCGGGGGCGCGTCGCCTCCTCCTCGGCCCGGCGCACGATCTTGCGTAACTGCTCGAGCACGAGGGTGGCGACGTTGACGTCCTCGCCGCGCTCCACCGCGCGCTCGAACTCGCGCATCAGCAGCGCCTGCGATTGCGGCGGAAGCTGCGCGAGATAATCCCTCAGCCGCTCGATTGGTGTCTGGCTCATGGGCCTGGGGTGATTGAGTGCTTGTGATGGCGACGCAGAAGCGCATCGGCTCGGCATGATAGGAGGGCGCGCGTTAAGAAGGCGTTTAGGAAATGATGCACGGGCGCCCCTCGCGGCGGCTCCCCGGCTTTCAAACGCCCGGCAATTCCAGCTCCGCCCGCAAGCCGCCGATCGGCGCATTGCGGAGCGATAGGCAGCCGCCGTAGAGGCCTGCGAGATCGGTGACGATTGAAAGCCCGAGCCCCGAGCCCGGCTTGGATTCGTCGAGCCGCTGGCCGCGCCGCGACACCTGGGCGCGCTCGGCGGCCGACAAGCCGCGCCCGTCGTCGTCGACGATAATATGCAACCGCGGGCCCGCACCCGGCTCCGCCGGCGGCTCGACCAGGACCTCGATGAAGACCTGAGAGGCCGCCCATTTGCAGGCATTGTCGACGAGGTTGCCGGCCATCTCCTCGAGATCCTGGCGCTCGCCGCGGAATTTCGCCGATGGGTCGGCCTTCAGCTCGATGGTGATGTCGCGGTCGCGGTGGATCTTTTCCATGGTTCGCTGCAGCGCCTCGAACGCTGGTGCCACTTCGGTGACGGTGGCGACGATGGTGACGCGCGCGGCGATGCGGGCGCGCTCCAGGTGATGGGTGACCTGGTCGCGCATCACCACGGCCTGCTCCAGCACCTTGGCGGCAAAGGGATCGGCGGCATGCGTCGCGGCCTCGTTGACGATCACCGACAAGGGCGTCTTGACCGCGTGGGCGAGATTGCCGACATGGGTGCGCGCGCGCTCGACGATCTCGCGGTTGGCGTCGATCAGCGCGTTGGTCTCGCGCGCGAGCGGCGCGATCTCCACCGGAAACTTGCCTTCGAGCCGTTCGGCGCGGCCGGAGCGGATATCGGCGATCGCCTCCGAAATGCGCTTGAGCGGCGCCAGGCCGAAACGGACCTGGAAGATCGTAGTCAGCAACAGCACGATGCCAAGCGAGGTGAAGGTGCCGCCGAGGTAGTAGTCGAAGCTGCGCGTCTCGTCGAATATCTCGCTGGCGTCGCCGGCGACGCCGACCAGGAACCTGCCGTCGCTGCCAAGATCGACCGGACGCTCGACCATGCGCAGCGTCTGTCCCTCGGGGCCATCGACATAGCCGATGCGAATGCCGGCGGGGGTCAGCTCAAAACCCTGATCCTCCAGTTTCGGCAGTTTCTTGTCCCACAGCGAGCGCGAAGCGCGCGTCTCGCCCTTTTCCACGTCGGTGCGCAGGATCTGCCAGTACCAGCCGGACAGCGGCAGTTCGAACAGCGGTTCGCCGAGCTGGAACTGGTGGTCCGCCGGCTCGTCAGGCGTGGCGACCTCGGCGATCAGGGTGCGGAGATAGAGGTTGAGGCGACGGTCGAAGGCACGCTCCGTCGCATCACGATACACCGAGGACAGGATGAAGCCGGTGATCGCCAGGATCACCACCAGCCATGCGGTCGCCGACAGGAACAGGCGGGTGGCGAGCGAGCTTCCACGCATCAGAACATGATCCCGAAAAGGCTGGCCCCGCATTTGATGCGGGGTGGGCACCGGTTTTCGGATAAGATCATGCTGCGATCAAAAAGTAAGCCCGGCGACCAGCGGCGCCGGGGCGGTTACGCGCCGCTCGGCGGCGGCGTCAGGAGATAGCCGAGGCCGCGGACGGTCTGGATGATGTCGACGTCGAGTTTCTTGCGGATGCGTCCGACGAACACTTCGATGGTGTTGGAGTCGCGGTCGAAGTCCTGGTCATAGAGATGCTCGACCAGCTCGGTGCGCGACACTACGCGCCCGGTGTGGTGCATCAGATAGGCCAGCAGCCGGTATTCGTGCGAGGTCATCTTCACCGGGTTGCCGGAGACGCTGACACGGCCGGTGCGGGTATCCAGTGTCACCGGGCCGCAGGTCAATTCGGACTGGGCGTGGCCGGTCGAGCGACGCAGCAGGGCACGAATGCGCGCCAAAATCTCTTCCATGTGGAAGGGCTTTGCGACGTAATCGTCGGCGCCGGCGTCGAAACCTTGCACCTTGTCGCTCCAGCGGTCGCGCGCGGTCAGGATCAAGACCGGCATGGCGCGGCCGTTGCGTCGCCAGGCTTCCAGCACCGAGATGCCGTCCATCTTCGGCAGACCGATGTCGAGGACGACGGCATCGTAGGGCTCGCTGTCGCCGAGATAGTGCCCCTCCTCGCCGTCGAAAGCACGATCGACCACATAGCCGGCATCCGTCAGCGCGGTCGTAAGCTGGCGATTGAGATCCGGATCATCCTCAACGACGAGTAGGCGCAATTTGGCCTCCGATGGCGAGTCGCAGCTTAGCTAAGATGAGACCCACCGGCGTGAACGGGCTATGAACAAGATGAACGGTGTCATGTTACTTTTTGTTCATTTCCGCGGCTTGATAGCAGATTTGGACCGGCTGAACAGCCGCCGGGTTAACGATATCGGCTGATAGCGCTGCCATACGTGCGGCAGCGATCGTGCGTGGGTTGAGCTCGGCCCCGTTTTTGCTTAGCAACAACCTATGAATCAACGACTGTCCCTGGGCGCCGCCTGGCTGGTGCTCGCCTTCATCGCCTTCGCGACGCTTTCCCCGCTTCAAGACCGCCCTGTCGTCGCAGGTCCCCAGTTCGAGCATTTCACAGCGTTCGCGCTGATGGGATTTGCATTCGTGCGGGCCTATCCCAACCGGCTGGTCTTGATCATCGCAGTCGTCATCGGCAGCGCGTTCGCGCTGGAAGCCCTGCAACTGCTGACGCCGGATCGGCACGGCCGCCTCATCGACGCGCTGGTCAAGGCCGGCGGCGGGCTCTCCGGGATTGCCATCGCCCATTTCGTGGAATTGCTGCTGCGCGGCCCGCTCAACCGGTTCAAGGGAATACGCCCCGACGGTGCGCAGGAGCCGCCGTCGGCGCTGCGGCCTTGAGCATGATCCGGAAAAGTGGAGACCGGTTTTCCCTCGCGACAAACGCGGAGCGTTTGCGCTGAGCGCTTAGGGTTAAAACAGACGTCACATTGAAATGCCACGATCGTCCGGATAACCTCGGCCGCATGGCGATGCATTGCTGGCATGAGGCTTGCTTCGTCGACAATTTGCAGCGTCCGGTGGATTGAATTTCGAAAATGAGTTTTCAGCTCGTATGCATTGAATGCGACAGCATCGGCGTGGTGATCGACGATGGTGAGCTCGCCCCGCCCTCCGCGATCGTCAAATGCAGCCATTGCTCGGCCGCGCGCGGCACGCTCGGCGAATTGCGCAGCCTGGCGCTATCAGATCGGCGCGACTTGTTCGATGTCGGCTTGGGCCTCGGCACGACGGGCGCGGCGGTCTAGCTGAGGCGTTTCTATTTCCGCGATGAAGGACCGCGTGGGTCGCGCTGGGCGCGTCGTGCAATCGCGATGATGCTGTCTCGATTTGATCTCCCGAACAACTGACTGTCTCTCAGAAAGACGACTGCATGTTTCCAAGACCAAAACCGGTGCTCCTCCCGAACACCTATGCCTTCGAATCCGAGCCGATGGTGAAGCCGACCGGGTTTCGCGAATATGACGCGCGCTGGCTGTTCGGCAAGGAAATCAATTTGATGGGCGTGCAGGCGCTGGGCATGGGGCTCGGCGCGCTGATCGCGGAACTCGGGGTCAAGCAGGAGATCGTGACCGGTCACGATTTCCGCGGCTATTCCGCCGCGATCAAATATGCGTTGATCTCCGGCCTGATGGCTGCGGGCTGCAAGGTGCACGACATCGGGCTCGCGGTGACGCCGATGGCCTATTTCGCGCAGTTCGACCTCGACGTGCCCTGCGTCGCGATGGTGACCGCCTCCCACAACGACAATGGCTGGACCGGGGTCAAGATGGGCGCCAATCGCCCGCTGACCTTCGGCCCCGACGAGATGACGCGATTGAAGGAGATCGTGCTCGGCGCGAGCTTCGAGAACAAGGCCGGCGGCGCGTATCAATTCCACGAGAATTTCCCGGCGCGCTACATCGCCGACTTCACCAACCGGCCAAAGCTGACGCGCAAGCTCAAGGTGGTGGCCGCCTGCGGCAACGGCACCGCCGGCGCGTTTGCACCGCAGGTGCTGGAGAAGATCGGCTGCGAGGTGATCCCGCTCGACACCGAGCTCGACCATACCTTTCCGAAATACAATCCGAACCCGGAAGACATGGAGATGCTGCACGCGATCCGCGATGCGGTCT
>NZ_JBVAPG010000649.1:0-253 GCF_055413685.1 Bradyrhizobium sp. LeoA1Lang
GTGCGGCCCTTCAAGCTCACCACAATCCCATGACGATCAAGCCCGTTGCCCATGTCACAAGGGCCGCGTAACATTCATTCTGGCAACGTCGGCCCGACGTAGTTCAACACCGATCGGGACATCCCCCACCGCGAGGTAGGCAAAGAAGGTGTTCAGTGCTGCCCGCCGTTGATTGCGAGTACGCACCGAGTTACCGCGCTCTTGCTCCAGGTGCCTCAGGAACGCCAGACTTCGTTCGAATGTCAGGTCATCA
>NZ_JBVAPG010000650.1:0-253 GCF_055413685.1 Bradyrhizobium sp. LeoA1Lang
TCACAATCTCGCGCACCTGGCGCATGATAACCCTCCTCGTCGGCATCCAATTCTCCAAGCTGTTTCCAGCCGGAGAAATGGCCCAACGATCAGGCCTCACACCATCCGAAACTGCGCGCGATCAAATGTAACCGGCATGAGGACCCCACCTAGCCATCCTTCGGCTTGCGCGCGATACAGCCTGGCATGAGCGGATCGGTGGAGGTGTAACGATGGCAAATGCCATGCTTGATGCCAGGCAGGAAGGTGACTC
>NZ_JBVAPG010000651.1:0-253 GCF_055413685.1 Bradyrhizobium sp. LeoA1Lang
TCGGGAAGCGGTCGGAGCGGCTTGCGGTGCTCGTGGACGAACAGCTTGCGCTCGAGCTGGGCGATCTTGAGGCTGACCCTACGCTGCCTGCGCCCGCCAACGATGATGTGGCTGTGGCGAAGCCACCGAGGGTGTCAGAAAGAATGTGTAAGCAGGTTTCTGTGAGTTTACCTTACCGAGGAGACTCACATGACGACCGACACGACGATTACACCTGAACTGCTGGATCAACTGCTTGCTAACTATGAGAAGC
>NZ_JBVAPG010000652.1:0-253 GCF_055413685.1 Bradyrhizobium sp. LeoA1Lang
GAGTCACCTTCCTGCCTGGCATCAAGCATGGCATTTGCCATCGTTACACCTCCACCGATCCGCTCATGCCAGGCTGTATCGCGCGCAAGCCGAAGGATGGCTAGGTGGGGTCCTCATGCCGGTTACAGCTGACCAGCCGCTACGGCACTGTTGGGGGTGCGCGTCCGGTCAGCTTCGCTCCGTCGAACGACATCATCAAACACGTGACGTGATCTCCTCGGCAGCCGCTTGACCACGGGCTAACGATAGTGCC
>NZ_JBVAPG010000653.1:0-253 GCF_055413685.1 Bradyrhizobium sp. LeoA1Lang
GCTTCTCATAGTTAGCAAGCAGTTGATCCAGCAGTTCAGGTGTAATCGTCGTGTCGGTCGTCATGTGAGTCTCCTCGGTAAGGTAAACTCACAGAAACCTGCTTACACATTCTTTCTGACACCCTCGAATGGGTTGCGCGACCGTTCCTCAAGGCCCCTTTCATTGCCAGGCCAAACAGCGCCCGCCACATGCACGATGATCGAGGCGTTGCGCCGGCAGCGCCACACCGGCAAGCAGATCGCCGCCGAGGTC
>NZ_JBVAPG010000654.1:0-253 GCF_055413685.1 Bradyrhizobium sp. LeoA1Lang
GCTTGTCACTATCGCAAACCGCCGCTTGCAGCATCAGCTGCAGGCCGCTTAAACTCTAACCCCTGATGAGCCAGAGCCTCCCTTCTCGAAAAGCTTGATCTGTCTCAAATTATCTGACGACGGACATCCCGACTGGGGCTATGTCGACAAGGAGCTGCGCCGGCGCAACGTGACCCGCCGGCTGCTGTGGGACGAGTATCGCGCCAGCCATCCCGATGGCTTCGGCTACACATGGTTCTGCACGACCTACGAG
>NZ_JBVAPG010000655.1:0-252 GCF_055413685.1 Bradyrhizobium sp. LeoA1Lang
AGCAACTGCGCCGGGCCGGCAAAGGCTACGTGCTCGGGGTCAGCAGCGCTCATGTGTTTCGATCCTGGGGCAAGCGACCGCCGGTCTCCGGTACGGCCGCAGACATCGCCCGGACGCGGCGCTCATCGAGCTATGGCGGAATCTGGGTGATGACGGCCTGAGAAGGGCGGCGTATCGAGGCGGGTAACCAGCCAGCCAGAACCTCACATGGGATGGTTCGTGTCAAGGCCATCAATCGCAATGCATCAGCAG
>NZ_JBVAPG010000656.1:0-252 GCF_055413685.1 Bradyrhizobium sp. LeoA1Lang
CGCCTGGTGCGGGCGTTCTTCGTTGTAACGCTGCTGGAAGGCGCGCAGGCGCTTGAGCTGGTCGCGCAGGCTGTGTGCCGGCGGGTTGGCCGCCTCCTGCAACAGGGTAAGATGCATGCGCTCGTGAGAGGGTGTCAGAAAGAATGTGTAAGCAGGTTTCTGTGAGTTTACCTTACCGAGGAGACTCACATGACGACCGACACGACGATTACACCTGAACTGCTGGATCAACTGCTTGCTAACTATGAGAAG
>NZ_JBVAPG010000657.1:0-252 GCF_055413685.1 Bradyrhizobium sp. LeoA1Lang
TGCGGCCCTTCAAGCTCACCACAATCCCATGACGATCAAGCCCGTTGCCCATGTCACAAGGGCCGCGTAACATTCATTCTGGCAACGTCGGCCCGACGTAGTTCAACACCGATCGGGACATCCCCATCTTGACCCGCAGCGCGTCGAAAAATACCACCGGATAGACCGGGTCGAGCGGCCGACTTTGCCATTCCCGAACTTCGTCGAGAATCGCGTCGGTGACCCGGCTGATCAAATCCGGCGAGACTTCGG
>NZ_JBVAPG010000658.1:0-252 GCF_055413685.1 Bradyrhizobium sp. LeoA1Lang
TGCGGCCCTTCAAGCTCACCACAATCCCATGACGATCAAGCCCGTTGCCCATGTCACAAGGGCCGCGTAACATTCATTCTGGCAACGTCGGCCCGACGTAGTTCAACACCGATCGGGACATCCCCCCTTTTGGAGTCGTCGATGCGGCGGCCGAGACACTGGCGCTGAAGCACGCTGATCTCGCACTCAACCATGTTGAGCCAACTGGCGTGCTTCGGGGTGTAGTGGAATTCGAGGCGGCACAGGATGCGG
>NZ_JBVAPG010000065.1:0-45656 GCF_055413685.1 Bradyrhizobium sp. LeoA1Lang
GGACGATTCAGCACCAATGACGCCAAGAGGGTTCTTGGGACCGCCGCCACGGACGAGGCCGCGGTGCCCAGGAAAGGGGGCCACGCCCCGGCGCGGCCCCCCCCGGCGTCGGCAAAGCAACCTCTGGTGGGGGGGCCCAACGCCCCGGGGCCCCACCCCCACCCCCGCCCCCGGTGGTGGGGGCCCCGCTGCGATTCCCCCACCCTACACGCACAGCAACCTTTGCTCGGCTGCCGCGTTCATCCTCTCCAACTGTACGGAGATCAACGATGGCAATGGCCACAGAGATCAAGGAACATATGGACGTCATCTCGTCGGACCGGAAGACGGTTGGAAAGGTCGATCATCTCGAAGGAACCGACAAGATCAAGCTGACCAAGCAAAGCTCACCGGACGGACAGCACCATCATTTCATTCCGCTGTCCTGGGTGGACCATGTCGACCAGCATGTTCATCTGAACAAGACCGGCACTGAGGTGACCACGCACTGGCAACACGGCCAGCAATAGCGGCTTTGCGCGGGGCGCGGAGGCGGATATCATGGGAGCACAACAGAGAAGCCCGATGCATCCAGCCGCGAAACTGCAATTTGAGCGCATCGTCGACGAATATGGACGCTGGCGCGCCATTCCGGAAAGCGAACGGCCGCCGGCGCCTGCGTGGTGGTGGGGGCCGGCATTCGAACTGCGCCAATCCGTGGTGGAATTGCCGGCCGACTGGAGTATCCGATTGCGCCTCGCCAAGGGCGCGACTTACGCGGCAGGCGCCAGCGTCCTGCTCAAATCGCTTGCCGGCCAAACCTATCTGCCGTGGCCTTATGATTTCTCGCGCAAGGTGAAATCGACCGATTCGGATGTGCGCGACCTGCATGTGCAGCCGTCAGATGACAGCGCGTTTCCGCCCTAAATCCGACGCTGCCTGATCGTCCGCGGCATCTTCCTCCGGCTGCAGCGGCGGAGAGATAAGCGCCGGCGCGGAGCGCAACAACTCGGCGAGCTCCCGCGGCGGCAGCGGCTTGCTGAGCCGAAAGCCCTGCATCTCGTCGCAGCCATGGTCGCGCAGGAAGCGCTCCTGCTCGGCCGTCTCCACGCCCTCGGCGATCACGGTCATGCCGAGCGCCTTGCCCATGCTGATGATGGCCTGCGCGATCGCCTGGTCCTCGCTGTCGCGGGCGAGGTCGCGCACGAAGGAGCGATCGATCTTGATGGTGTCGATCGGAAACTGCTTCATCAGCGACATCGACGAATAGCCGGTGCCGAAATCGTCGATCGCCAGGCGGATGCCGCGGCTCTGGATCGCATCCAGCACCCGGATCGTCCAGGGCACGTTGCGCATCACCATGCTTTCGGTGACCTCGAGCTGCAGCAACGCCGGCGCCATGCCGCTTGAAAGCAGCGCCTCGTCGACGTCGTGCAGGAGATTCTCGTCGCCGAATTGCCGCGGCGAGAGGTTGACCGCCATCGTCACCGGTCGCAAGCCGCGGCGCTGCCAGGCCATGTTCTGCGCGCAGGCCTCCTTCAGCACCCAGCGACCGATCGGCACGATCAGCCCGATTTCCTCCGCAAGCGGAATGAACTGGGCGGGCGCGACCTGCCCGAGATCGGGATGGGTCCAGCGCAGCAGCGCTTCGACGCCGGTGATCTGGCCGCTCGCGATGTCGATCTTCGGCTGGTAGAAGAGCGAGAACTGATCGCGCTCCAGCGCGCGGCGCAGGGCATTCTCCAGCGTCAGCCGCTCAATCGACTGCGTCTTGATCTCCTTGGAGTAGAAGCGGAAGCCGTTCTTGCCGTCCTCCTTGGCGAGATACATCGCCATGTCGGCGTTCTTGGTCAGCGTCTTGGCGTCCAAGCCATCCGCAGGATACATCGCGACGCCGATCGAGGCCGTGGTCTGGCATTCGTGGCCGCTCAGTTGCAGCGGCTGGCTGAGTGCCGACAACAGGCTCTCGGCGATCGTCTCGACGTCGGCACGGTCGGTCTCTTCCAGAATGACGACGAATTCATCGCCGCCGAGCCGGGCGATGACGTCGCTCGAACGCAAGGTCCCGCGTAGGCGATCGGCGATCTTGACCAGCAGCAGGTCGCCGGCGTCGTGGCCAAGCGAATCGTTGATGACCTTGAAACGGTCGAGATCGATGAACAGCAGCGCGAACTGACGCTGATGACGGCCGGCCACCTCGATCGCGTGGCGCAGCAATTCGTTGAAGGTTTCCCGGTTGGGCAAACGCGTCAGGCCGTCGTGCGAGGCGAGATATTCGATCCGCTCGTCGGCCCTCGCCTTCTCGTCGGCGCGATCGAAATTTTCCAGCGCGAACGAGACGTTATCGGCGAGACGTCGCAACAGCC
Organism: Bradyrhizobium sp. LeoA1Lang; assembly: GCF_055413685.1. Taxonomy (NCBI): domain Bacteria; kingdom Pseudomonadati; phylum Pseudomonadota; class Alphaproteobacteria; order Hyphomicrobiales; family Nitrobacteraceae; genus Bradyrhizobium; species Bradyrhizobium sp. LeoA1Lang. The sequence continues at coordinate 2,346 of NZ_JBVAPG010000065.1, forward strand.
CGATCAACTCGGGGCTGAAGGCGCCGATCTCGCAGGAGAGGAAGATGATGGCGCCGATCGGCTTGCCGTTCTTCAATAACGGAAATGCGGCGCCCGAGCGGGTGCCGGCGTCGCGCAGGACCTGATAGAACGGGCTCGAATCGCCGAAGTCGCCGAGATAGTCGTTGCTGATGCAGGGTTTCCGGGTGCGGAACGCGATGCCGGTGAGGCTCCGCCCTTCGGGATGCGCCGCATTGATGGACAGACGCACGTTGAACGCGCGCTCGCCGTCGGGACCGGCCGAGGCGACGTTTTCCAGGTAGTCGTCGCCTGGCCGCTCCAGCGCAATCGCGGTGGAGGTGAAATTGCCGCCGACGACGGCGGCCTCGCAGACCAGGTGGAACAGCTCGGTCCGCGACTTCGCCCGCATGATCGCTTCGTTGGTGGCGCTGAGCGCCGCAAACATCCGCGTCAGCCGCTCCTTCTGCTCCTCGGTCCTCGCCTTCTCGTCAGCGCGCTCGAAGCTGCCAAGCGCGAACGACACGTTGTCAGCCAGCCGCTGCAGCAGTTCGGCGAACTCGGCGATAAAGGTGTCGTGTTCGGACGAGATGAAGAGCATCACGCCGACCGGCTCACCGTCGACGAACAACGGGAACGCCGCGCCCGATCGCGCGCCCTCGCGTTCGATGATGTCCCGGAACGCACTGTCCTCAATGTCCTTCAGGAAGTTGTTGTTGATGCTGGCCTGCCTGGAACGGAATGCCGTCCCGCAAAGCCCGCGCCCCTCCGGAACAGCCTCGTCGATCGATACCTTGAGATTGCGGGCATTCTCGGACGTCGGTCCTGCGGTCGCCGCCATCTCGAGATAGTCGCTGCCGGGCGCGACCAGGAAGATGCTGGTCGAGTTGAACCTGGCGCCCTTGCCGGCCGCCTGGCACACCAGCTTGAACATCTCCTCTCGTGACTTCGCCCGCATGATCGCTTCGTTGGTCGCGCTCAGCGCCGCGAACATTCGCGACAACCGATCCTTTTGCCGCTCGGCCCTGGCCTTTTCATTGGCGTGTTCGAAATTGTCGAGCGCCACCGATACGTTCTCGGCGATCCGCGCCATCAGCGCGACGATCTCTTCGTCCGTCGCCCACGACCTGCCGACAAAGAACAACAAGACGCCGATGCTCTTGCCGAACTTGGTCACGGGGACCGCGATGCAGGCCATGACGCCGGCGTCGTATCCCACCTGTCGCCACGGACCGTCCGATTTCGGGATATCGTTGTTGATGCACGGCCGCTGCGTCCGGAACGCCTGCCCGCAGACGCCCTTGCCGTAGATATTGTCCGGATCGATCGAGAAGCGCGTTTGCGTGATCAGGTCGATGGCGTCGCCAGTGCCGGCGACCGGTTCGAGCCAATGGGAATCCGGGTCAGCGAGCAGGACCACGGCGGCAACGGATTTCCCGCTATGGACGGCGGCGTCGCAGACCCGCTGATAGAGATCGTGCTCGGTCTTGGCGCGAAGGATCGCTTCGTTGGTCGCGCTGATGGCGCCGAACATCTGGTTCAGCCGGCGCATCGCCCGTTCGCTGCTCTTGCGCATGCGCTCATGCTCGAAATTGTCCAGCGCAAACGAAACATTCGCGGCCATGCGCGCCAGCAGCGACACGAGCTCGTTGCCGAGCGAGCCGACCTCGCGCCGGGTGACAAGGAAAACGCCGACGCTGCGGCCATTGCAGATCAGCGGCATTGCCGCTGCCGCGGCAACCTCGCTATCGCGGACGCCGGCGCGCCAGGCGAGCGAGCGCTGGTCATTCAGATAGTCGTTGCTGACACAGGCCTTCTGGTCCCGGAACGCCTGTCCGCACACCCCTTCGCCCTCCGGCGTATTCGCTATGATCGAGATGGGGATGCCGCGCAGCCGCGCGATATCGTCGCCGAACCCGACCGCAAAGCGCAGCAGGCTGGTCTCGGCATCCAGCAGGAAGACCGCCGTCGCCAGGAAGTCGCCGCTGGAAAACGCGGCCTCGCAGACCTTGGCGTACAGCTCCTCCGGCGATTTGGCGTACAGGATCGCTTCGTTGCTGGCGTTCAACGCCGCGAAGGTACCCCTGATGGTCTGCTCCAAGCGATCAACTCCCTGCGGCCAGTCTCGGCCGGCCCCGCGGGATTTTATGCGGAGCAGAGACCTAAGTGGACGTTAGGAACAGCTATAAGTTGCGAGTCAGAGTAAATGTGGGGCGAACAAAGTCGGATAGAACCCCCGCAAAATTACCGGTTTGTTGACGATTTCTTCTGACGCGGCGCGCCGCTGACGGAGGCGCGACGCAACGCCTGCAAGGGCGTCGGTTCCCTGCCACGAGACCGGCTGCCCTGAAAAGCCGCGCCGGCGTCATGGCGGACCGGACATTCTGGCCTTGCTCGTCGCCTACTCCTTTGAGACCATGGCGAACCACAAACAAGCAAGACCCGCCACGTGACGCGGGCTTCAACCTGAGGAAACCCCATGCCGATCGTCCACGCCGATCGTCTCACCCGCACCGGTGCGGCGCTGCTGCGCGGCGCCGGCGCGTCGGAGGAGGAAGCCCAGGCGGTCGCGGTCGGCTGCGTCAACGCCAACCTCGCCGGTCACGACTCGCACGGGATCATCGCGGTCCCGACCTATATCGACCGCATCAAGGCCGGCCATATCGTGCCCGGCGCGAAATGGACCATCGTCCAGGAATCGCCGACCACGACCGTGATCGACGGCAATTGGGGCTTTGGCTTCCACGTCAATGCCAAGGCGATGGAATTGACGATTGCGAAGGCGAAGACCGCCAATGTCGCCGCCTGCACCGTGTTCCGGCAGAGCCATGTTGGGCGGCTCGCGCACTATCCGCTGATGGCGATGCGCGAGAGCATGATCGGGATTGCCACCGCCGATTCCGGCCGCTCGCCAAAACACGTCGCGCCGTTCGGCGGCCGTGAAGCGCGGCTCGGCACCAACCCGATCTCGATCGCAGTGCCCTCTGAGCTCGAGGCGCCGTTTTATCTGGACATGGCGACATCGGCGGTCGCGGCCGGCAAGATCCAGCTCGCGGTCGCACGCGGCGAACGGATTCCGACCGGCTGGATCATCGACGCCGAAGGCCGCCACACCACCGACCCGACAGACTATCGCAAGGGCGGCGCGTTGCTGCCGCTCGGCGGCAGCGAGGGCTATAAGGGCTCTGGCCTGGCAGCAATGGTGGAAGTCCTGTGCGGCCTGCTCACCGGGCTTGGATTCGGCGTTGAGCCGACCGGACGCCACAATGACGGATGCTTCATGGCGGTGTTCAATGTTGCCGCCTTCCGTCCGCTGCAGGATTTCAAGCGCGAGGTGGCGGGGTTTGCGCGCTACCTGAAATCGACGCCGCCCTCGGAAGGAAGTCCGGGCGTGTTCTATCCCGGCGAGGTCGAATTTCTGCGCGAGCAGGAGCGTCGGAAGAACGGCATCGAGATCGAGGATGCGACCTGGGACAAGCTCCGCGCGCTCGCCGGCGAGTACGGGCTGACAAAACAACTCGATCTGGCGTGAGACAGGGATAACGGCATGACACGGCAAATGGCACTGGTCGGCTTCCTGCAGGCGCAGAACTGCACCAATCTGCCGGGCTCCTGGCGCCATCCGGAATCGCGCGACGATTCGATGTCGGCGGATTACTACCAGGAGATCGCGCGGATCCTGGAAGCCGGCAAATTCCACATGGCGTTCTTCGACGACCGTCTGGCGATGCCGGACCGCTATGGCAACGATCACGCCCATACCGTCGAATACGGCATCCGCTGTGTGAAGATGGACCCGGTCATCGTGCTGACCACGATGGGCATGGTCACCGAGAAGCTCGGCCTCGCCTCGACCTGTTCGACCACCTATTACGAGCCGTTCGACGTCGCGCGCCGTTTCGCCACCCTCGACCTGATGACCGGCGGCCGTGCCGGCTGGAACGTGGTGACGTCGGTCAATGACGGCGAAGCGCTCAACATGGGCCGCGAGCACCATCTCGAACACGATTTGCGCTACGACCGCGCCGACGAATTCATGGAGGTCGTGCTCGGCCATTGGGATTCCTGGGAAGACGGCGCTGTTATCATCGACAAAAAGAGCGGCCGCTTTGCCGATCCGACCAAGGTGAAGCGGCTCGATCACGATGGAAAGTTCTTCAAGTCGCGCGGACCCTTCACGGTGCCGCGTTCGCCGCAGGGCCATCCCGTCATCATCCAGGCCGGCGCCTCCGGCCGCGGCCAGCGCTTTGCCGGGCGATGGGGCGAGGTGATCTTCACCGCCGCGCGCAATCTTGCGAGCGCAAGGCAAGGCTATGAGGCGATCCGCAATGAGGCCGCAACGGCCGGCCGCGATCCCGAGCAGATGTTTCTCTGCAATCTGACGACGCCGGTCTGCGGCGCAACCAAGGCCGAGGCGGAAGACCGGATGGCGCTGATCCAAAAGCTGCCGCTGGAGATCGACGCGCTGTCGCTGCTCGCCGAGGGGCTGAATTTCGATTTCGGCGCCAAGGGCATCGACGAGCCGCTGACGACGGAAGAACTGCAGGGCATGCAAGGCATGCTCGGCATCCGCGACGGCGTGCTGAAAACCTCCGGCAAGGCCAATCCGAGCACGCGCGACTTCATCACCTTCTCCGGCCGCGGCCTGGTGCAGGATGCGATCGTCGGCGGACCGAAGGAAATCGCGGATCGGCTGGAGGAGATGTTCGTCGGGCGCGGCTGCGATGGCTTTGTCATTGCGGCGAGCTATGTTCCGGGCTCCTATGCCGACTTCGTCCGCCACGTCGTGCCGGAATTGCAGCGTCGCGGCCTCTTCCACCGCGACTATGCCGGCAAGACGCTGCGCGAGAATCTTGGCCTGCCCCGTCCCGCGGCCGGGGCCTGGAAAACGCATCCGCCCGTTGCGGCCGAATAAGAGAGAAAATCAATGCGTTGGCTCAAATTCACCGCCCAGGGAAAGACCTCCTGGGGTCTCGTCGAGGGTGAAAAGGTCATTACTGTCGACGGCGATCCGTTCGGCGAATGGCGGCGCACCGCGCAGACGCATGCGCTTGGCGATGTGAAGATCGAGCTGCCGCTGATCCCCCGCACCTTCTATTGTGTCGGGCTCAACTATCTGAAGCACCTGAAGGAGGCCGCCGACAAGCGCGGCGAGATTCCGGCCGTGCCTGACCGGCCCGAGATCGGCTACCGCGCCCAGAACGCGCTGATCGCCCATGACGAGGACGTGGTGATCCCCGCGACTGCAACGGAAAAGATCCACTACGAGGGCGAGCTCGTGGTCGTCATCGGCAAGAAGGCAAAACATCTCGATGCGGCAAACGCGATGTCTTGCGTGTTCGGCTACACCATCGGCAACGACGTCAGCGAGCGCAGTTGGCAGAAGGCCGACCGCGGCCTGTGGCGCTCCAAGAATGCCGACACCTTCAAGCCGATGGGCCCATGGATCGAGACCGATGTCGATCTCGACACCATGGAGACGGTGGTGCGGGTCAACGGCAAGGAGACCAACCGCTTCCGCACCAACGACATGATTTTCGGCATCGTCCCCTTCATCGTCGAATTGACGAAGTATTTCACGCTGTGGCCGGGCGACGTGATCTGGATGGGCACCGACGGAGCCTCGCCGGACCTGAAAGCGGGCGACGTTGTCGAGATCGACATCACCGGCATCGGCACGCTGCGTAACCGGTTCGTGAGGGAGAACCTCTGAAACCTGTAGCCCGGGTGAAGCGGAACGCGTAACCCGGGGACATCTGCGTCAACGTTTGCGACCGGCCCCGGGTTACGCTGACGCTTCACCCGGGCTACGGCATCGCGTCCGCGGATCGCTCCCTCAATCCTTCCGCGGCCGCCTGGTATCGAACGGCAGGGCGACGCCGGTCTTGATCTCCTTCAGGATCATATTGGTGCGGACATAGCGGATGCCGGGCACGCGGAACATGAATTCGTCGAGAAACTGGTTATACGCGTGCATGTCGCGCACCACGACGCGCAGGTGATAGTCGGCGTCTCCCGTGGTCGCGAAACATTCCAGGACTTCGCTGCGCCGCTTCACCCGCGCCACGAACTCGTCGACGAATTTTGCATCGTGCCGCTCGAGCGAGACATGAAGGATTGCCGAGGTCGCAAAGCCGGCGCGCTCGCGTTCCACCAGCGCCGAATAGCCCGATATCACGCCGGACTCCTCCAGCCCGCGCACGCGCCGCCAGCAGGCCGAGGTCGACATGCCGACCGCCTCGGCAAGTTCCTGGTTGGTCGCGCGTCCGTTCTTCTGCAGCTCTGTGAGGATGCGTTCGTCCTGCTCTTCGACCATGAGGGCATCTCCGTTTGGTAAATTCTACCGAGAATTACAACTCTCTACAAAATCCTACCGATATGAGGCGCGTCGCAGGGATAAATTGGTAACACTTGCCGGACGGACAGGATTACCGTCGGCCGACCCGAATCCGATGCGAGGCCGGCCATGGACGCCATTCCCTCCCTCGACACCTATCAGCTTTCCGACCGCTACGAACGCGGTGACGGCCGCGTCTTCCTCACGGGCACGCAGGCGATCGTCCGCATCGTGCTCGACCAGGCGAAACGCGACCGCGCGGCGGGGCTCAACACCGCCGGCTTCATCTCCGGCTATCGCGGTTCGCCGCTCGGCGGCGTCGATCTCGAACTCTGGCGCATCGCCGATCGCCTCAAGGCGGAGCGCATCGAATTCCTGCCCGCAGTCAACGAAGACCTTGCGGCAACCGCGGTGCTCGGCTCGCAGCAGGTCGAGACCCAGCCCGACAGACAAGTGCAGGGCGTGTTCGGCCTCTGGTACGGCAAGGGTCCCGGCGTCGACCGTTCCGGCGATGCGCTGAAACACGGTAATGCCTATGGCTCGTCGCCGCATGGCGGCGTGCTGGTCGTCGCGGGCGACGATCATGGCTGTGTCTCCTCCTCGATGCCGCACCAGTCCGACGTCGCCTTCATGAGCTGGTTCATGCCGACGCTGCATCCGGCAAGCGTCGCCGAATATCTCGAATTCGGCGAATACGGCTACGCGCTGAGCCGCTTCTCCGGCATGTGGGTCGGCTTCAAGGCGATCTCGGAGATCGTCGAATCCGGCGCCTCCGTTGCACTGCGCCCGCCGCGCGCTTTTCGCGCCCCCGATTTCACGCCGCCGCCCGGCGGCCTGCACTATCGCTGGCCCGATCTTCCAGGTCCGCAGATCGAGGAGCGATTGGAAGCAAAGAAGCACGCGGTCTACGCCTTTGCAAAAGCCAACCCGATCGACCGCCACATCTACGACATCCCGCATGCGACCTATGGCATCGTCACGACCGGCAAGGCGCATCTCGACCTGATGGAAGCGCTGCGGCTGCTAGGCCTCGATGAGGCCGCCTGCCGCCGCCTCGGCATCGATATCTATAAGGTCGGCATGGTCTGGCCGCTCGCGCTGCACGATGCGATGGAGTTCGTGAAGGGTAAACGCGAGATCCTCGTGGTGGAGGAAAAGCGCGGCATCATCGAAAGCCAGTTCAAGGAATATTTCTACGACTATCCAGGCTCGAAGCCGGAGCGGATGGTCGGCAAGCATGACGAGACCGGCGCACGCCTGATCTCATGGATCGGCGAATTGTCGCCACGCCCGCTCGCCGACGTGCTGGCGCGGCGCCTCGACCCAATCTTCCCCGGCCTCGATCTTGCGAAGCGCACCGCCGCGCTCGCGCCCGATGCACAGCGCGTCATCACGGTCGCGGGCGCAACGCGCACACCCTATTTCTGCTCCGGCTGCCCGCACAACACCTCAACCAAAGTGCCGGAAGGATCGAAGGCGCTTGCCGGCATCGGCTGCCATTTCATGGCAAGCTGGATGGACCGCGACACCTCGTCCTTGATCCAGATGGGCGGCGAAGGTGTCAACTGGGCGGCATCGTCGCGCTTCACCGGCAACAAGCACATCTTCCAGAATCTCGGCGAAGGCACCTATTATCACTCCGGATCGATGGCGATCCGCCAGGCCGTCGCGGCCGGCGCCAACATCACCTACAAGATCCTGTTCAACGACGCGGTTGCCATGACCGGTGGCCAGCCGGTCGACGGGCCCGTGAGCGTGCATGCCATCGCCCACAGCGTCCGCGCCGAAGGCGTGTCGCGGATCGCGCTGGTCTCGGATGCTCCCTCGCAGTTTGCGCCCGCCGACTTCCCCATCGGCGTCACCATCCATCCGCGCGAGGAGATGGATGCCGTGCAACGCGAGCTGCGCGAAATTCCCGGCGTCTCCGTGCTGATCTACCAGCAGACCTGCGCCACCGAAAAACGCCGCCGGCGCAAGCGCGCCCAGATCGAAGACCCGCCCCGCTTTGCCTATATCAACGACCTCGTCTGCGAAGGTTGCGGCGACTGCTCGGTCGAATCGAACTGCCTCAGCGTCGAGCCGAAGGAGACGCCGTTCGGCCGCAAGCGCCGCATCAATCTCTCCACCTGCAACAAGGATTTCTCCTGCCTCAACGGCTTCTGCCCGAGCTTCGTCACCGTGGAAGGCGCCAAGCGCCGTGCGAAGTCTGCGAGCAGCATCGATCCACAGGCGCGTGCCGCCATGCTGCCCCTGTCGCCGCTTGCACCGCTCGATCGTCCCTATGATCTCCTCGTGACCGGCGTCGGCGGCACCGGCGTCATCACCGTGGGTGCGCTGATCAGCATGGCCGCGCATCTTGAGCGCCGCGGCGTCTCGGTGCTCGATTTCACCGGCTTTGCGCAGAAGTTCGGGCCAGTGCTGAGCTACATCCGCATCGCGTCGAGCCCAGACGAACTGCACCAGGTTCGCATCGACCAGGGCGCGGCCGACGCGCTGATCGGCTGCGATGTCGTCGTCAGTTCCTCTGCCAAGGCGTCGGGCACCTATCGGAAGGGCATGCGCGCCGCGATGAACAGCGCGGAGATGCCGACCGGCGACGTCGTGCGCTTCCGCGATGCGGACCTTGCTGCATCAGCCCGCCTGCGCGCCATCGAGAACGTGATCGGCTGCGGTCATCTCGGCGCGATCGACGCCAATGCGCTGGCCGAGCGGCTGCTCGGCGATACCGTCTATGCCAACATCATCATGCTCGGCTTCGCCTGGCAGCAGGGACTGGTCCCGGTCTCGCTGAACGCGCTGCTCCGCGCGATCGAGCTCAACGGCGTCGCCGTCGAACGCAACAAGCAGGCCTTTGCCTGGGGACGCATCGCCAGCGCCGATCCGAACTTCCTGCCCGGCGCGGATAATGCGAGAATGATCGAAGCGGAAACGCTTGATCAGACGATTGCGCGCCGCGCCGACTTTCTGACTGCCTACCAGGATGCAGCCTATGCCGCGCGCTACCGGAAAATGGTAAAGCGTGTGCAAGATGCGGAAGCTTCGCTGGGAACCGAGGCGCTGACGGACGCAGTCGCGCGCGCTTTGTTCAAGCTGATGGCCTACAAGGACGAGTATGAGGTGGCGCGGCTTCACATGGAGACCGGCTTCCTCGACGAATTGCGCCAGCAGTTCGAAGGCGACTTCTCGGTGAGATATCATCTGGCGCCGCCATTCCTGCCGGCAAGCAAGGACGCGCGCGGCCGGCCACGCAAGCGCAGCTTCGGCCCATGGATCAGGACGCCTCTGAAGATCCTTGCGAGCCTGAAGACGCTGCGCGGCACGCCGTTCGACGTCTTCGGCTACACCGCCGAGCGCCGCGCGGAGCGCGACCTCATCGCCTGGTATGAGGGACAGATCGATGCCATGCTCGGCAGGCTCGATGCGCGACGGATGCCCGACATCCTCACGATTGCCAGAGCACCGATGGAAATCCGCGGCTACGGCCCGGTGAAGGACGCCGCAATCGCCAAGGCGAAGGCGGAGGTCGCGCGCCTGTCGGCGCAGCTCGTGTGAAGCTGCGCCGAACGCCGCTGCGTCAGGATCGCGCTGGGGCGTCGCGTTGAGCCGCCGGTGACAGCCAGGTGACCACCACCGTCGCGATCGCCGCAACGGCGATGTTGAGGATCAGCGCGCCGAGCCCGACATAGAAGCTGTAGCTATCGCCACCGTAGCTGATCGTTGCCAGCGGCTTCAGCCCATTGCTCCACGCCGTCCATGATCCCCAGCCGATCCCGGCCGCCCAACCGAGCAGCAACCCTTCGGCGCGGAACCAGCGTGTGAACAGACTGAACACCAGCGCCGGCAGGATCTGCATGATCCAGAGGCCGCCGAGCAGTTGCAGGTCGAGCGCATATTGCGTCGGCAGGAACAGGATGAAGGCCAACGCGCCGACCTTCACCACCAGCGAGGCGATCTTCGCCACCGATGCCTCGCCGGCATGGGTGATGTCTGGATTGATGTAGGACTTCCAGATATTGCGCGTGAAGAGGTTGGCGGCGCCGATGCTCATCACCGCCGCCGGCACCAAAGCGCCGATCGCGATCGCCGAGAAGGCGAAGCCTGCGAACCAGGACGGGAACAGCGCCTTGAACAGCATCGGCACCACGTCGTTCGGCGAGGACACCTGGATGTGCGCGGCATGGGCCATGTAGCCAAGCAGCGCGATCAGGCCGAGCAGCAGCGTATAGGCCGGCAGCAGGATCGCATTCTTGCGGATCGTCTCGGCAGATTTGGAAGCAAAGATGCCGGTCAGCGTGTGCGGATACATGAAGGCCGCGAGCGCCGAGCCGAGCGCGAGCGTCGCGTAAGGGAGCATCTGCGACGGTTTCAGGATCAGGCCGGTGGCGCCGCCCTTTGCCGTGAAGGCATCATTCGCGGCGGCGAACACTGCGGCGTAACCGCCGAGCTTCGCCGGCACCACTACGACCGCCACCAGCACGACGATATAGATCATCACGTCCTTGACGAAGGCGATCAGCGCCGGCGCGCGCAGGCCGGAACTATAGGTATAGAGCGCAAGGATGACGAAGGCCGCGACGAGCGGCAGTTCGCCGGTTAGTCCCATCGCCTTGATCACGACGCCCATGCCGATCAACTGCAGCGCGATATAGGGCATCGTCGCGACGATGCCGGTGAGCGCGACGACGAATTCGAGCGCGCGCGATTCATGAGTGCCGTGCACGACGTCAGCAGCGGTGACGTAGCCTTTGGCATGCGCCACTTTCCACAACAGAGGCATCACCGCGAACACGAAGGGATAGACGATGATGGTGTAAGGCAGCGCAAAGAAGCCATAGGCGCCGACAGCATACACCAGCGCGGGCACGGCGATGATGGTGTAGGCAGTATAGAAGTCGCCGCCGACGAGGAACCAAGTGACCCAGGTGCCGAATTGCCGGCCACCGAGCCCCCATTCATCGAGATGCTCGCTGGTGGCGCCGGATTTCCAGCGCGCCGCCATGAAGCCCATGACGGTGACGAGCGCAAAGAAGAAAACGAAGACGGAAAGGGGAATCCATTCGATCTGATCGGCCATGACGCGCGTCCTCAGGCTTCGTCAGGCTTGCGGCCGCGGTAGACCAGCCAGATCAAGAGTGAAGTGATCGGCACCCAGGCGAGCTGATACCAATAGAAGAAGGGAAAGCCGAACAGCGACGGTTCCATGAAATTATAGAAGGGCACCCACAACAGGCCGACGAACGGCAGCAGCAACAACAACCACATCGCAGGATTCTAACTCCAGGCTCGCCGGCGACCTCGCGCCGGCTCGTGACTGGAAACGCTGTAAACCAGTGGATCGTTGCTGAGCCAAGCACATTTCGACATTGCTGCGTTGCGCGAGCGAGCTTCATCTCAGCACTTGGGGAAACAGCCTCGTAGCCCGGGTGGAGCGTCAGCGTAACCCGGGGAAACTCGTAACCGCTGATGCAGATGTCCCGGGTTCCGCGTTCCGCTCCACCCGGGCTACGGTACTAGATCATCCGCGCCACGATCGGGATCCTGCGCAGCGCCATCGTCAGCGCCCAGCTTGCCGCGAGCGTACCGGCGAACACGATGGCGGCCTTCACGCCGGCCGGCCAGGCACGGTCGTAGACCAGGTATTGCAGGTAGATGATGAAGATGTAGTGCAGGAGATAGATGCCATAAGCCGATGGCTGCATGGCATCTAACATGGGTAATTTGGCCTTTGCGAAACGCAGGAAGGTTGCCGGCAGCGCGAACGCCATCGCCGCGCTGAACAGCGCGAAAGCAAAGGCGTAAGCCACTTCCCACCACGTCGGCGGATTGTTGAAATCGATCCAGTTGTGGTGAGCGTAGACCAGGAACAGGATCGCGCCGTAGAACGCGAGCGCGTAGCCAAGCCACAGCAGCCAGCGCTTCGCCACTTCGCCGTCTTCCGCGAAAATGCCCGTGCGCAGGCTGACCACGCCGATGCCGACGCCGGTGAAGAAATAGGCGGCATAGAGCAAGATGCGGCTGGTCTGGATCGGCAGCGGATAACCGCCCGGCTCGAGCCAGCTCGCATCACCGAAGATCAGGCGCATCGGCACGTAGGAGACGAGCGAGACCATCAGGAATGCGGCGAACACCGTCATCGGCCGGTTGCGCGTCACGAAGATCACCTGGCCCAAGCCCTTGAGCAGCCGCGGCCCGAGCGACCACACGGCGACGGTCAGAATATTGAACGCGAGCAGCACCCACAAGAACCACGCCGGTCCCGACGGCCACGGCCCGATGGTGAGCGTGTGCCACCAGAAATGGAAGAAATTGAAATCGGTCGTGCCAGGCAAATGATAGCGCAGGAAGGTCGGATAATAGGCCACCGGCATCAGCACGAAGATCGACACCAGATAGGGAATGCCGAGCCGCCAGGCACGGCTGGCAATGAAATTCGCCCCTCCCCGGCGCGTCAGGCTGTCGTGCACGAACAGGCCCGAGATCAGGAACATGCAGGCCATGAAGAAGCTGTCGTTGAACAGCACGACGAGATCGAAGCCGAGCCAGCGCGCTTTGTCGCCGCTGCCGAAATGAGTGTAGTTCACCACCGAATGATGGATCAGCACCAACAGGATGATGAAGGTGCGCGCGCGGTCGAGCGCAACGATGCGGGTCGTCGCGATTGCGCCTTGATCGGTTCCAGCGGTTTTGCGCAGCATCGGGACCGTTCCGGATCAGATTTCTGTTCGATCACTTTTCGAATGCGTCGTAAACGATCTTCTTGACGTTGACCTCAACGTGCCACCGCCCGGAGGGCGCGTTCAAGAGCAGCACGAAGAACATGTCCTGGGCCGGGTCAACGACGACATACGCCCCCGAAGCGCCGTCCCATTTGATCTCGCCGGGCGAGCCCGGCGGAGGCGGCACCGCATTGCCGGCATCGGTGCGGATCCCGAACCCGTAGCCGAAGCCAAAGCCGTCGCCCGGATAATAGAAATAGTTGCGGGCCACGCCCGATCCTGGCCCGATATGGTCGGTCATCATCGCCTTGAAAGTTTTCGGGCCGAGAATGGTCTTGCCATCCAGCGTGCCGCCATTGAGCAGCATCTGGCCGTAGCGCGCCATATCGGCAACTGTCGACACCAGGCCGCCGCCACCGGACTCCCAGCGCGTCACGTCGAGCGGATTGCGCTCGACACGCTCGTCACTGCGCAGCCGCCGCGCGTAGCGGGCGCGCTCCGCCGCATCGGTCAGGAAATATTTGGTCGTGGTCATCCCGAGCGGCTCGAACAATGCCGTCTTCTCGAACTCATAGAGCGATTGCCCTGATGCGACCTCGATGACGCGGCCCAGCACATCGATCGAATGGCCGTAGTCCCAGAGCGTGCGCGGCTGCTCGGCGAGCGGCAGCTTCGCGATCCGCTCGGCGAATTCGGCATTGTCGAAGTCGCCGAGATAGATGCCGTCATAGGCTGCCTTCACCAGCCCCGAGCCATAGAAGCCGTAGGTGATGCCCGAAGTGTGCAGCAGCAGATCCTCGATCGTGACCGGACGGACCAGCGGCACCAGATCGAGCACCGGGCGGCCCGACTCGTCCTTGCGCTCGACGCCGACCTTCATGTTGGCAAAGGAGGGGATGTATTTGCTGACGGGATCATCGAGCGCGATCTTGCCGCGATCAATCAGGATCATCGCCGCCACGCTGGTGACCGTCTTCGTCACCGAATGCAATGGAAAGATCGTATCCGCAGTCATATCGATGTTCGCTTCGACATTGCGCTTGCCGAAGCATTTGAAATAGATCGGCTTGCCGTGCCGCTGGATCAGCAGCGCCGCGCCGGGAATCTTTCCGGTCGCGCTCTGCTCGGTGACGAAGTCGTCGAGACGCGAGAGCTTTTCCATCGACAGCGGCGCATTCGGTGGCGGTCCGAACGCCGCGGCCGGCAGCGGCGCGATCAGGCAGGCGAGCATCGCGACAAGCGGCGTCATGGTTCGGCATAATGACGCCCGCTTCAGCGCAAACATGCTGCTCCCTCCTGCCCTGTGGTCCCCGGCAATTTATTGGATTGCGGCGTGCTGCGCCATCACCTCGTGCCAGACGGTGATGCGCGAACGGGCAAATACGAAAAGAAATCGTAGGATGGGCAAAGCGCAGCATGCCCACCATCTCACGGCGTGCTTGGAATGGTGGGCACGCTGCGCTTTGCCCACCCTACGAATCCGGCGATTGCGGCGTCACGAATAGGGGTCGATCAGCTTCCGCTGCTCGGCGCTGTGGTCGACCAGCATATCGATGAAGGTCCTGACCTTCGCCGATAGATGATGGCGGTGCGGATAGACCGCGTTCAGCGAAAGCTCGACGGGCCGGTATTCCGGCAGCAGGCGGACCAGCCGTCCGGCTTCGAGATCGCCGTGAACCAGGAAGCCTGCAGCGAGGCAAATGCCGACCCCCTGCAGCGCAGCCATGCGCAGGGCCTCGCCGCTGTTGGTGATGAACCGACCGGACACCTTCACCGAAGCCGGCGCGCCGCAGCGGTCGATGAACCGCCACTCGTCCTGGTACGGATAATTCGCATGGCGGACGCAATCGCGCTCGCTGAGCTCGGCAAGCTCATGCACCGTGCCGTGCCGCTCGAGATAGTCCTGCGAGCAGCATAGCACGTGGCGCCAGGTGGCGAGGCTGCGCACGATCAGGCTCGAATCCGGCGGCAGGACCATGCGCACGGCGACGTCAAAGCCCTCGTCGATCATGTCGACCGTGCGCTCGCCCATCGAGAGATCGACCCTGACCTCCGGATAGGTCTTCAGCAATTCGGCGACGACGGGCGCGACATACGGCACCGTGTGGGTATGGGTATAGACGCGCAACGTGCCTCGCGGCGTCGAATGCAGCGCGCCGGCGATGTCATCGGCCTGCTCGATATCGGCGAGGATCTGCACACAGCGGTCGTAATAGGTGCGCCCCACCTCGGTGAGACTCACTTTTCGCGTGGTGCGGTTGAGCAGACGCACGCCGAGCCGGTCTTCCAGCGCCTGGACGTGGTTGCTGACCATGGTCGTGGACATGTTGAGGCGGCGCCCGGCGGCCGAAAAGCCGCCGCTATCCACTACCCGGACAAAGGCCGTCAGGCTGGTCAACCGGTCCATAAGCGAGTTCCCGATTGTTTGCTCTCACTGGATAATCCTTCCAGTTTTCGCCGGATTATCACAGCGCTGGAGACATCGCATCTACCCCACGGATTTGGCGCCCTCCTGCGTGAGGAGGCGCGCCTAAACGCATGCGGGGTAGCCATGTCGACGACATCCTATGTCACTGATACAAAAGAAAAAATAAGCCTGCGCCCGTCGCGGCTGGCGATCAGGCGGGCGGTATTGGCGCTGGCTGCCGTGCTCGGCATCGCCGGCATTGCCGATTTCGGCTACGACTACCTCACCACCGGCCGCTACCTCGAATCGACCGATGACGCTTATGTGAAGGCCGATTCCACGATCGTCTCGCCAAAGGTCTCCGGGTACATCGCGCAGGTGCTGGTCGGCGACAACCAGCCGGTCAAGGCCGGGCAGTTGCTGGCCGAAATCGACGACCGCGATTTCCGCGCCGCGCTCGCCCAGGCCCACGCCGATGTCGATGCCTCCGAGGCCGCGGTGCGCAACCTCGATGCGCAGCTCGCGCTGCAGCAGCCGATCATCGAGCAAGGAACGGCCGACGTCGCCGCCGCCGAAGCCAATCTGAAATTCGCGCAGGAAGAGCAGGCTCGTTACGAGGGGCTGATGAAGACCGGCTCCGGCACGGTGCAGCGCGCGCAGCAAACTGATGCCGCGCTTCGTGCCAGCAACGCGCAATTGCAGCACTCCAGATCCGGCCTGCTCGCCGCCCAGCGCAAGGTCGATGTGCTCACCACCGAACGCGCCAAGGCAGTCGCACAGCTCGACCGTGCCCGTGCGATGGAGCAGCAGGCATCGCTGAACCTCAGCTATACGCGCATCACCGCGCCGGTCGATGGCACCGTCGGCGCGCGCTCGCTGCGGGTCGGACAGTATGTGCAGGCCGGCACGCAGTTGATGGCGGTCGTGCCGCTCGACGCCGTCTATGTCGTCGCCAACTTCAAGGAGACGCAGCTCACGAATGTGCGCAACGGCCAGCCGGTCGAAGTCGAGATCGACAGTTTCCGCGGCACCAAGCTGCGCGGCCATGTCGACAGCCTGTCGCCCGCGAGCGGGCTCGAATTCGCGCTACTGCCGCCGGACAACGCGACCGGCAACTTCACCAAGATCGTGCAGCGCGTGCCGGTCAAGATCGTGCTCGATGATATCAGGCTGAAGGGCCTGTTGCGCCCGGGCATGTCCGCGGTGCCGACCGTCGACACCAAGGCCACCGTGCTGGCCGAGCGCGAAGCCAAAAGCCGGCTCGCCTCCGGCGCCGCGCATCCGAACGGGGGCTAGCGGTGAGTTCATCATGCGCTAGCGGACGAGACTAATGACTACGCTACAGCCCACGCTCGACGCCGCGTCCTCCGCGGATCTCAGCCCAAAACCCGCCGCCGCACCGTCCATCCCCGCAAAAATCTGGATCGCGGTGGTTGGCGCCAACCTTGGCGCCTTCATGGCGGTGCTCAACATCCAGATCGTCAACGCCTCGCTGGCGGACATCCAGGGCGCGATCGGCGCCGGCATCGATGACGGCGGCTGGATCTCGACCTCCTATCTGGTCGCCGAGATCGTGGTGATCCCCTTGAGCAGCTGGCTCGCGCAGGTGTTCTCGATCCG
This sequence comes from Bradyrhizobium sp. LeoA1Lang, assembly GCF_055413685.1. Lineage (NCBI taxonomy): Bacteria > Pseudomonadati > Pseudomonadota > Alphaproteobacteria > Hyphomicrobiales > Nitrobacteraceae > Bradyrhizobium > Bradyrhizobium sp. LeoA1Lang. The sequence continues at coordinate 19,423 of NZ_JBVAPG010000065.1, forward strand.
CCGCTATCTCCTGACCAATGCTGTGCTGTTCCTCGTCTTCTCGGCGGCCTGCGCGCTGGCACACGACCTGCCGCAGATGATCGTGCTGCGCGCCGTGCAGGGTTTCACCGGCGGCGTGCTGATCCCGATGGCGTTCACCTTGATCATCACGCTGCTGCCGAAGGCGAAGCAGCCGGTCGGGCTCGCGCTGTTCGCGCTGTCGGCGACATTTGCTCCCGCCATCGGCCCGACCATCGGCGGCTATCTCACCGAGAACTGGGGCTGGCAGTACATCTTCTATGTCAACCTGGTGCCCGGCGCGATCATGGTCGGCATGCTCTATTTCTCGCTGGAAGCGAAGCCGATGAAGCTCTCGCTTCTGCGCGAGGGCGACTGGCCAGGGATCCTCACCATGGCGATCGGCCTATCCGCACTGCAGACCGTGCTGGAAGAAGGCAACAAGGACGACTGGTTCGGCTCGCCCTTCATCGTCCGCCTCTCCGTCATCGCGGCGGTGGCGCTTGTGGCTTTCATCGTGATCGAGCTGACCACGAACAAGCCGCTGCTCAACCTGCGCCTGCTGCTCCGCCGCAACTTCGGCTTCGGCATGCTGGCTAATTTCCTGCTTGGCACCGCGCTCTACGGCTCGGTGTTCATCCTGCCGCAATATCTGGCACGGATTCAGGGCTACAATGCCGAGCAGATCGGCATGGTGCTGGCATGGACGGGGCTGCCGCAGCTCGCGCTCATCCCGTTGGTGCCGCGCCTTATGCAGCGCTTCGACCCACGCATCATCATCGGGGTCGGATTCACGCTATTCGCGGCCTCGAATTTCATGAACATCTACATGACCAATGACTATGCCACCGACCAGTTGTTCTGGCCCAACATCGTGCGCGCGATCGGCCAGGCGCTGGTGATGGCGCCGCTGTCGGCGGTCGCGACCGCGGGCATCGAGGCAGAGAATGCCGGCTCGGCATCGGGGCTTTTTAACATGATGCGCAATCTCGGCGGCGCCGTCGGCATCGCGCTATTGCAGACGCTCTTGACCAAACGCGAGCAGTATCACTCCAACGTGCTGATGCAGTCGGTCTCGCTGCTGGAGCAGGCGACCCGCACGCGGATCGAGCAGCTCACGCAATATTTCATGAGCCATGGCGTCGCCGACCATGCCGACGCGACGCACCGCGCCATCGTCGCGGTCGGCAGGATCGTGCAGAAGCAGGCCTATATTCTAGCTTTCAGCGACACCTTCTACGTGATGGGCGTTGCACTGATCGTCGCCCTGTTCGCCGCGGCGCTGCTGAAGAAGCCGGGCGCACTTGCCGGCGGTGGCGCGCATTAGACTAGGACCAGCTCTCCACCGTCATGCCCCGCGAAGGCGGGCATCCAGTAACCGGCGGCTTCTCGATCCAGCACTGACGTCTCTGGAATACTGGATCGCCCGCCTTCGCGGGCGATGACATCGGAGTCTGGGCAGCGGAGCGCCTACACCGCCGTCGCCTTGGCGAATTCGACATAGATCTCGCGCAGGCGGTCCGTCATCGGACCGGGCTTGCCATTGCCGACCTTCTTGCCGTCGATGGCGACCACCCCTTGCACGAACAGGCTGGCGCTGGTGATGAAGGCTTCCTTGGCGGCCAGCGCTTCCTCGATCGAGAACGCACGCTCCTCGACCCGGAGCTGGCGCTCCTCGGCGAGCGCCACCACGGCCTTGCGGGTGCAGCCGGGCAGGATTTCGCTGCCGTTCTGCCGGGTCACGATGACGTCGTCCTGGGTCAGGATGAAGGCGGAGGACGAGCCGCCCTCGGTGACCTTGCCGTCCTCGATCATCCAGGCCTCGCCGGCGCCGGCTTCGGCGGCCGCCTGCTTGGCCAGCACCTGGGCGAGCAGCGCCACGCTCTTGATGTCGCGCCGCTCCCAGCGGATGTCAGGCACGGTGATCACGTTGATGCCAGTCCTGGCCGAGGGCGCGCCGACGATGTCCTTCTCGGAGGTGAACATCACCAGCGTCGGCTTCACCCCCTTGGGAAAAGCAAAATCGCGGCCGGTATCGGCGCCGCGGGTCACCTCCAGATAGACCATGCCGTTGACGAGCTTGTTGCGCGCCACCAGCTCCTTCTGGATTTCCTGGATCCGCGCAATGGTTTCCGGCAGTTCCAGCCTGATCTCGCCGACCGAGCGCTCCAGCCGCGCCAGATGCGAGGCGTTGTCGACCAGCTTACCGTCGAGCACGGCGGCCACCTCGTAGATCCCATCGGCGAACAGGAAGCCACGGTCGAGGACCGACACTTTGGCCTCCGAAAGGGGCACATAGGAGCCGTTGACGTAAGCGATCTTTTCCAAGCGAAGTCTCCCCGGACGTAGTGATGCGACCAGGTTTTCTATACGCAATTCGCTGATGCCGATAGACCTTCCGTCCCAACTCTCTCGCCGTCATTCCGGGGCGCGCGAAGCGCGAACCCGGAATGACAGCGGGGGGCTAATGCTGCAAAATCTTCGACAGAAACTTCTGCGCGCGGTCGCTGCGCGGCTTGCCGAAGAAATCGGCCTTCAACGCATCTTCGACGATCTCGCCCTGGTCCATGAAGATCACGCGATGGGCGACCTTGCTGGCAAAGCCCATTTCGTGGGTGACGACCATCATGGTCATGCCCTCGCGCGCGAGATCGACCATCACGTCGAGCACTTCGCTGATCATTTCCGGATCGAGCGCCGAGGTCGGCTCGTCGAACAGCATCGCGACGGGGTCCATCGCCAGCGCCCGCGCGATCGCGACGCGCTGCTGCTGCCCGCCCGAAAGCTCCGCCGGATATTTCTTCGCATGCTCCTTCAGCCCGACGCGATCGAGCAACTTCACGGCCTTTGCCACTGCCTCGTCGTGTTTGCGGCCCAGCACCTTCTCCTGCGCCAGGCAGAGATTGTCGATGATCCGCAAATGCGGAAACAGTTCGAAGTGCTGGAACACCATGCCGACGCGCGCGCGCAGTTTCGGCAGGTTGGTCTTGGGATCGTTGACCTTGATGCCGTCAAGGATGATCTCGCCGCCCTGAATCGGCTCCAGCGCGTTGACGCATTTGATCAGCGTCGACTTGCCCGATCCGGAGGGGCCACAGACCACCACGACCTCGCCCTTGGCGACGCTGGTGGTGCAGTCCTTGAGCACCTGGAAGGTCGGCCCGTACCATTTGTCGACGTGACGAAGTTCGATCATGCGATTGGTTACCTGACGATGGCGATGCGCGCCTGGAGGCGGCGGACGCCGAAGGAGGCAAGACAGGAGATGGTGAAATAGACCACTGCCGCGAACAGATACATCTCGACCAGCCGGCCGTCGCGCTGCGCCACCTTGCTGGCGGCGCCGAGGAAATCCGGGATCGACAGCACGTAGACCAGCGAGGTGTCCTGGAACAGCACGATGGTCTGGGTGAGCAGCACCGGCAGCATGTTGCGGAACGCCTGCGGCAGCACGACGTAGCGCATGCTCTGCGCGTAGGTCAGGCCGAGCGCGCTTGCCGCCGCCGGCTGGCCGCGCGAGATCGACTGGATTCCGGCGCGCATGATCTCGGAGAAATAGGCGGCCTCGAACATGATGAAGGTGATGAGCGAGGAGGCGAACGCGCCGACGCTGATCGGGCGCGACGCGCCGGTCAGCCACTGCCCGATATAGGGCACCAGGAAGTAGAACCAGAAGATCACGAGCACCAGCGGCAGCGAGCGCATGAAGTCGACATAGAGCCCGGCGATGCGGCCGAGCAGCTGGAAGCCGGACAAGCGCATCAGCGCGATCAGCGTGCCGAACACCAATCCACCCAGCGCCGACAGCGCCGTCAGCGTCAGCGTGAACGTCATGCCGTCGACGAAGAGATAGGGCAGCGAGCGGCGGATGACATCGAAATCGAAGCTGCCGAGCATGCTATTTCCCCGCGATATAGCCGGGGATCGCGACCTTGCGTTCCAGGAAGCGCATGCCGGTGACGACGACGATATTGACCAGGAGATACATGATGGTCGCGGCCGTGAAGGCCTCGAACACCTGGAACGAGAATTCCTGCATCGCGCGCGCCTGCCCGGTCAATTCGATCAGCCCGATGGTGATCGCCACGGCCGTGTTCTTCACGGTGTTGAGGAATTCGGAGGTCAGCGGCGGCAGGATGATCCGATAGGCCATCGGCAATAGCACGTAGCGATAGGTCTGTGCCGTCGTCAGCCCGAGCGCGGTCGCCGCCTGCTTCTGCCCCCGCGGCAGCGAGGCAATACCGGCGGCAAGCTGCACGGCAACGCGCGCCGACATGAACAGCCCGACCCCGATCGAGGCCGTCCAGAACGGCGCATTCGGCATTTGCTTCAGCCACAGCCCCGCCGCGCGCGGCAACAGTTCCGGCAGCACGAAGAACCACAGGAAGAGCTGCACCAGCAGCGGCATGTTGCGGAAGAATTCGACATAACAGAAGCCGATCCAGCCCGCGACCTTCGACGGCAGCGTGCGCAGCACGCCGACCACCGAGCCGAACACCAGCGCGATGATCCAGGCCATGAGCGCGGTCTTGATCGTCAGCGCCAACCCTGACAGCAGCATGTCGAGATAGGTGCCGCTGCCGGTCGGATTCGGCTCGAAGAAGATCTGCCAGTTCCAGTGGTAGTTCAAAGCTCCCCCGTTCCGCTATACGTCCGCCCCGCCCATGCAATGGCCGGGCCACCTGAGATGGCCGAGTCCCTGCCTGTCCCTCATCCCGAAGCTCTCACTCCTCATCCTGGGGAGCGGCGTCTTCGCCGCGTCTCGAAGGATGAGGCCACGGTGGGGCCTCATGGTTCGGACGGCGCAAGAGCGCCTCCTCACCATGAGGGTCTAGAGCTACGTCTACTTATACGAATCCGGATCCGGCGAGTCCGACGGCTTGGCGAACTCGTTCTTCAGCTCGGCCGAGATCGGCGTATTCAGGTTCAGCCCCTTCGGGGGGACCTTCTGCGTGAACCACTTGTCGTAGATCTTCTGGCCCTCGCCGCCGGTGTAGAGCGCGGCGGTTGCCGCATCGACCACCTTCTTGAAGGCCGGATCGTCCTTGCGCAGCATGATGCCGTACGGCTCGGGCTTCGAGAATGCGTCCTTCGAGATGACGTAGTCGTCCGGCGCCTTCGACCCCGCAACCAGGCTTGCGAGCAGGATATCGTCCATCACGAAGGCGACCGCGCGGTCGGTCTCGACCATCAGGAATGCTTCCGCATGGTCCTTGGCCGGGATGATGTTGACGTTCAGCCCGCGCGCGGCATTGGCCTCGGTGAGCTGCTTGATGTTGGTGGTGCCGGCGGTTGACACCACGGGCTTGCCCTTGAGATCGTCGATCGAATTGATCTTGCTCGACTTCTTCGAGACGTAGCGGCTCGCGGTGAGGAAATGGGTGTTGGTGAAGGAAATCTGCTTCTGCCGCTCGGCATTATTGGTGGTCGAACCGCATTCGAGATCGATGGTGCCGTTGGCGAGCAGCGGGATGCGGGTCGATGACGTCACCGGGTTGAGCTTCACCTCGAGCTTGTCGAGCTTCAGTTCCTTTTTCACGGCGTCGACGATCTTGTAGCAGATGTCCATCGCGTAGCCGATCGGCTTCTGGTTGTCGTCGAGATAGGAGAAGGGGATCGAGGAGTCGCGGTGGCCGAGCGTGATCGTGCCGGTCTCCTTGATGTTCTTCAACGTCCCCGTCAGCTCCTGGGCGCCGGCCTCAGCCGCGCCGAGCGCGGTGGCGAGCGCGAAGCCGATCGAAAGAAGGCGTTTCATGCGTGGTCTCCTCGGTTGGATAGGTTCGATTGTGTCAGAATGTCTGTCAGCCGGCGCAACGTGGCCGCGACACGGCTCTGGATGTCTCGCTCATCGCAAAATGACCGAGCTTCGCCATCGTCGTAACTCTTGCGCCCCCTGTTGCCGCAGCTATCAGCCCATGTCCCCGGCGTGCAAAGGAAATCATACTCGTAGGCGAGAAAATAGAGCGGGCATACTTTAGTCTCGATTGTCTCCCGTCCCGCCCGCAGAGGTTGCCCCCACCTGCCGGCATTCGCGCCCGCGGGCCGCCGCTCCAATTCCGCAGCTCGGCATACCACGGTAGGCGAATTGTCGCACGTGCCGTTTCATCCGGCGGCATCGACAAACCTTCCCCCCAACACGCTTTTCTTCTGTTTCGTTTTCAGGAAAGATCGCCGCATCAAAGAGAAAACAAATCCGGCCCGGCCAACGGGACCGCAGAGGGAGTTGTAGATGCCTCGTTACAGTCGTTTGATGCTTGCAGTCGCGGCCATCGGGATGCTGATGGCGACTTCCGCCACCGCCCAGGAATATCCGACAAAACCAATCACGCTGATCGTGCCGTGGCCGGCAGGAGGATCGACCGACATCTCGATGCGCGCCATCGCCGACAGCGCCTCGAAGATCCTGGGCCAGCCGATCGCGATCGACAACAAGGCCGGCGGCGGCGGCACGGTCGGCCCGGCCACCATGGCGGCCGCCGCGAAGCCGGACGGCTACACCATCGCGCAGATTCCGATCACCGTGTTCCGCCTGCCCTTGATGCAGGAAGTGTCCTGGGATCCGGCCAAGGATTTCAGCTATATCGTCCACCTCACCGGCTACACCTTTGGCGTCACGACCAGCGCCGAAGGTCCGTTCAAGACCTGGCAGGACGTGATCGATTTTGCCAAGAAGAATCCCGGCAAGGTCACCTATGCGACGCCGGGCGCCGGCACCTCGCTGCATATCGGCATGGAGCAGATCGCGGCTCTGGCCGGCATCAAGCTGACGCAGGTGCCGTTCAAGGGCGGCGCGGAGACCAATGCCGCGGTGCTCGGCCAGCACACTATGCTGCAAGCGGATTCCACCGGCTGGCGGCCGCTGGTCGATGCCGGAAAACTGCGCCTGTTGATGGTGTGGACCGGCGCGCGCTCGCCGAACTATCCCGACGTGCCGACGCTGAAGGAGCTCGGCTATTCCATGGTCTATGACTCCCCGTTCGGCATCGCCGGGCCGAAGGGCATGGATCCCAAGATCGTGGCCAAGCTGCACGACGCCTTCAAGCAGGCGATCGAGGACCCGGCCGTGATCGCAACGCTCGCCAAATACGACATGGTGCCGAACTACAAGAACACCGAGGACTACAAGAAATTCGTCGTCGAGGTCACCGCGTCAGAGCGCAAGGTGATCGAGTCGCTCGGTCTCGCGAAGAAGACGAACTAGCCCCTCGCACAGGGCAACGCCGGTGGCAGCGCGAGCATCTGGACGCACGACATGAGCAACGACGCGAACGTAAAATTCCGCCTCAGCAATTCCGAGCTCTGGGGCGGGCTGATTGGCTTGGCCTTCGGCGGCTTTGTGATCTGGTCGGGTGTGAGGCTCAAGCTCGGCACCATCAACGATCCCGGTTCCGGCTACGTGCTGTTCTACACCGGCATCCTGATCTGCCTGTTCGCTCTCACGATCATTGTCTCTGCCGTCACCGAAGGCGGGCCGACTTTGGCCTCGCGCTGGGAGAACACGCGCTGGAGCAAGCCGCTTCTGATCATCGCCTGCCTCACATTGTTCTCGTTCGCGCTCGACACGTTCGGCTTTCTGCTGTCGGCGATTCCGCTGATGGTGCTGCTGCTCCGTGTGATCGATCCCGTGCGATGGTCGTTGACCATTCCGCTGTCGATCATGTCCCCGCTCGGCATGTGGTGGGTGCTCAAGCATCTGCTTGGCATTCAACTGCCTTCGGGCGTATTCGAGATCGGCTGAGCGCGCCCATGGAAACAATCCTGAACGTCGCCCACGGGTTCGGCGTCGCGCTTCTGCCGGTCAACCTGCTCTATTGCTTCATCGGCGTCTTCATCGGCACCCTGGTCGGCGTGCTGCCCGGCATCGGCCCGATCTCGGCGATGTCGCTGCTGTTGCCGGTGACGCTGTCGGGCACGCCGGAATCCGGCATCATCATGATGGCCGGCATCTATTACGGCTCGATGTATGGCGGCTCCACCACCTCGATCCTGGTCAACATCCCCGGCGAAGCCGCCTCCGTCGTCACCTGCATCGACGGCCACGAGATGGCCAAGCAGGGCCGCGCCGGCCCCGCGCTCGGCATTTCCGCATTCGGCTCGTTCATCGCCGGCACGTTTGCCCTGATCGCGCTGATGCTGGTCGCGCCAAAGCTCGCCAGCGTCGCGATCGCATTCGGTCCGGCCGAATATTTCTCGCTGATGGTGCTGGGACTGGTGGTCCTGACCTTCCTGACGCAGGGATCGATGGCCAAGGCGCTGCTGATGGCCTGCATCGGCGTCGTGCTCGGACTGGTCGGACTCGACAGCATCACCGCGATGCCGCGGCTGACGTTCGGCCGCGTGGAGCTGATCGACGGCATCGGGCTCGTGCCTGTTGTGATGGGGCTGTTCGGCATCGCCGAAGTGCTGCTCAACACCGAGCAGGCGATCAAGCGCGACGTCATCAACACCAAAATCACGCACCTTCTGCCGAACAAAGCGGACTGGAAGGCCAGCGCCGGACCCGTGTCGCGCGGGACGATCCTTGGATTCTTCCTCGGCATCCTGCCGGGCGGCGGCGCGGTCGTCGCCTCGTTTGCATCCTACGCACTGGAGAAGCGCCTTTCCAAGACGCCGGAGCGGTTCGGCAAGGGCGCCATCGAGGGCGTCGCCGGCCCGGAATCGGCGAACAATGCTGCCGCCGGTGGCGCCTTCATTCCGCTGATGACGCTCGGCATCCCGCCGAACGTGGTGATGGCGCTGTTGCTCGGCGCTTTCGTGATTCACGGCCTGCAACCGGGCCCGCTCCTGATCACGCAGAACCCCGGACTGTTCTGGGGCATCGTCGCCAGCATGTATATCGGCAACCTGATGCTGCTCGTGCTCAACCTGCCGATGATCGGGATGTGGGTGCAGCTCTTGAAATTGCCATATAACGTCCTGTTCCCGCTGATCATCCTGTTCACGATCATCGGCGTCTATTGCTCCAGCAACAATGTCTTCGATGTCTATGTGATGATCGCCTTCGGCGTGATCGGCTATTTCATGCGTAAGCTCGGCTACGAGCCGGCGCCGCTGGTGCTCGCCTTCGTGCTCGGCCCGATGCTGGAAAACAATCTGCGCAAGTCGCTGATCCTGTCGCAAGGCGACCTGATGACCTTCGTGCAGCGGCCGATCTCGGCGGCATGTCTGGCGCTGGCGGTGGTGCTGCTGATCGGGCCACTGCTGCCAGCGCTGCGCAGGAAACGCGAGTTGGTCGCGCTGGATGAGGGCGCGTGAGCTCCACAGGGCCCAACCAATCGTGATCGCCTTCAAATGTAGCCAAGTATGTCTCCACTGAAACACAACTGCAATCGGAGCTCCCCAGCATCCACCGACGCATCGGTTGTACCAGGTGGAGTTCACGAGCTATGTCCCCAAGGTTCGACGGCAAGGTGGTCATCGTCACCGGCGCTGGAAGCGGTATCGGCGCGGCGACCGCACGCCGATTTCATGAGGAAGGAGCGACCGTCGTATTGAACGGACGCCGAGCGTCCAAATTGCAGGACGTCGCCGCAACCTTGACAGCCGATCGCTGCATGATCCGGCCGGCTGATGTCTCCAACGCGAATGCGGTTGAAGACCTCGTCACCGATGTCGTCCGCAGACTCGGCAAGATCGACATTGTCGTCAACAATGCCGGAACGGCAACTGCCGGCGCTTTCCTCGATCTGCCCACCCAGGGTTGGCGTGAGGTCTTCGCGGTCAACGTCGATGGGGTCCTCAACGTAACGCGGGCGACGCTTGCTCATCTTATCGAGAGCAAAGGCTCGATCATCAACGTGTCATCCATTTCGGGACTTGGCGGCGACCGCGGGCTCAGCTTTTACAACGCCACGAAAGGCGCGGTCAGCAACCTCACGCGGAGTCTGGCTCTCGAATTTGCCGAGAAGGGAGTACGCATCAATGCGGTCTGCCCAGGCACCATATTCACCGACCTGACGATGCGCGTCTTCGAACGCTTCCCTGACGTGCTTCAACGGCTACAAGAACGCATTCCCCTGGGACGGGCAGCCCAGCCGGAAGAAGTTGCTGGTGTCATCGCGTTTCTTGCCAGTGATGATGCGAGCTTTGTAAATGGCGTAAACCTGGTGATCGATGGCGGCGTCAGCGTATCGACGGGCTCGGCATCCTTCATATAGACCGTCCTATGCAGAACCCGCTCGGTACATCGGCGGCGATCACAGCGCCCTCGCCATCTCGCCGAGATCCCAGAACAGGCCGGCCATGATCATGAGCGCCTCTTCCGTCACCGGCAGCAGAATGTGCTCGTCGGGTGCGTGCTGCGAGCAGCCGGGATAGGAATGCGGCACCCAGATCGTCGGCAAGCCCAGACCTTCCGAAAACACGTCGTTCGGTAGCGAGCCGCCGAAATTCGGCAGCACCGCCGGCGCCTTGCCGGTGGTCTTGCGGATCGAGCCCGCGGTCCAGTCGATCCAGGGACTGTCCATGTCGGTCCGCGACGCCGCAAAGCGTTGCGCGTCGCTGACCTCGACCATCGGAAAGCCGTTGGCATGGAGATGCGCACGCACGGCATCGACGACCTCGCCAATCTTCGTGCCGACGACGAAGCGAAGCTGCAGCACGGCATTCGCCTTTCCGGGAATCGCATTCGCCGGACTTGCGATATTGCCCGCCGACATCGCCAGCACTTCCAGCGTGTTCCAGGCATAGAGCCGCTCGGCGGGCGACAGCCCCTCCTCGCCCCAGTCCGGCGACAGCGCCGGCTCGTCCGCGCTCGGCTCGACCTTCACGTCCGCCAACGTGGCGCAGACCCGATTCGAGATCGGCGGCGGCTTCAACGCCTCCAGCTTCATCCGCCCCTTGCTGTCGACCAGGCTCGCAATCGCGTTCGCCAAGATCGTCGCGGGATTGGCGAGCACGCCGCCCCAATTGCCGGAATGATGCCCGCCCTCGCGCAGGTTGACATCGAGATGGATGCGCAGGCCGCCGCGGCAACCGAGGAAAATCGTGGGCCGCTCGGCCGAAAGCCGCGGCCCATCGGATGCCAGGAACAGATCGGCCTTGAGTTCCTCGCGATGCGCTTCGCAGACCGCCCGCAGGTCCGGCGAGCCGATCTCCTCCCCGGTTTCGATGATGAACTTCGCGTTGAAGCCGAGCCTGCCGCCGCGGGTCTCCCGCACCGCGCGCAGCGCCGCGATATTGATGCTGTGCTGACCCTTGTTGTCGGCGGTGCCGCGGCCATAGACGCGGTTGCCCTTGATCGTGGTCTTCCAGGGGTCGAGATTATCGCGCCATTCGCCGATCATGCCGTCGATGACATCGCCATGGCCGTAGGTGAGCACGGTCGGCCGCGAGGCGTCCTCGAGATATTCGGCCAGCAGATACGGACCCTTGCCCGTCGGCGACTCGATCAAACGCGTCTTGAAATCGAGTTCGGCCAGCGCTGGCTGCAGATTATCAGTCAGATAGCCGCGCAGCGCGGCGCCGCTGCCGGGATTCTGGCTTTCGGTCCGGTAGCCGATACGTTGGTCGAGTTCGCGAAGAAACTCGCCCGATTGAAAATGCTGTCGGACGCGAGCGATCGCATCACCCCTGTCAGCCATAACTTTCCCTTTCGCCGCACCTAGTCGATCGAATTATTCTCTCGACCTCATTATCGGGATACGCCCTATGCTGGAAGTGGCGCAGCGATGCCGGGCTCTGCTAAAATTGCATTCGGCACGCCACAAAGTAAGTATCGAAAGCTTAGCACATGACCAAACAAATCCGGCTCAACGCCTTTGCCATGAACTGCGTGGCGCATCAGTCGCCGGGATTGTGGACCCATCCGCGCGACCGCACCGCGGAGTATAACCGGCTGCCCTACTGGCTCGATCTCGCGAAGACGCTGGAGCGCGGCCGGTTCGACGGCCTGTTCCTCGCCGACGTGCTCGGCGTCTATGACGTGTTCGGCGGCGGCCCGGATGCTGCGCTGCGCAACGCCGCGCAGACGCCGGTGAACGATCCCCTGCTGCTGGTTCCGGCGATGGCCGCGGTGACGAAGCATCTCGGCTTCGGCGTCACCAGCAACCTCTCCTTCGAGCCCCCCTACACCTTCGCGCGGCGGATGTCGACGCTCGATCATCTGACCGAGGGCCGTGTCGGCTGGAACGTGGTGACCGGCTATCTCGACTCCGCCGCGCGCGGCGCCGGCAAGGACAAGCAGACGGCACATGACGACCGTTACGACGTCGCCGACGAATATATGGAAGTGGTCTACAAGCTCTGGGAAGGGTGCTGGGAGGACGACGCCGCGATCCGCGATCGTGCGCGCAGCATCTTCGCCGATCCCGCGAAGGTGCATCCGGTCAGGCACGAGGGCAAGAACTTCCGCCTCAACGCGCTGCATTTGAGCGAGCCGTCCCTGCAGCGCACGCCGGTGCTCTATCAGGCCGGCACGTCGCCGCGCGGCCGGCAGTTCGCCGCGGAGCACGCCGAATGCGTGTTCATGTCCGGACCATCGGCCAAGGTGATCGCGCCGCGGGTCTCCGCCATCCGCGAGCTCGCCGAGCAGAAGGGACGGAATCCGGCCGAGGTCCTGATGTTCAGCATGATGACGGTTATCCTCGGCCACACCGAGGCCGAGGCGTCAGCGAAATATGCCGACTATCGCCGCCACATCAGCCATGAGGGCGCGCTGACCTTGATGTCCGGCTGGACCGGTGTCGATTTCTCCACCTACGGCCTCGACCAGGAGGTCCGCCATGTCCATAACGACGCCGGCCGCACCGCGATGGACAACATCACCCGCGCCGATCCCGATCGCATCTGGAGCGTGCGCGAGGTCGCCGAGCATGTCGGCATCGGCGGCATCGGCCCGGTCATGGTCGGCACGCCGGAAAAGGTCGCCGATGATATCGAGCGCTGGTTCGAGCAGACCGACGTCGACGGCCTCAATGTTGCCTTTGCGATCTCACCCGGCGATTTCGAGGATATCGCCGACATGCTGGTGCCGGAATTGACCCGCCGGGGCCGATACAAGCAGGACTATGCGCAGGGCACGCTGCGCGAGAAACTGTTCGGCGCGGGCCGCGCGCGATTGACCACCGAGCACCCCGCAGGCCGCTACCGCATCAAGGCGCACGCGACGGCGGCGGAGTAGGAGCGACACCGTCTCAGACCGTCATTGCGAGGAGCGTAGCGACGAAGCAATCCATGCCTCCGCTAGCGGAGAGATGGATTGCTTCGCTCCGCTCGCAATGACGCGTTGATAGAGCGCGGCTTAATTCACCGCGTTGCTCACCACCACCTCGATCAGCTTGGCGCCGGGACGGCTGAAGGCGGAGCGCAGCGCGCCCTTCAGCTCACGGGGATCGGTGATCCGTGTCGCTTCCAACCCCAGCGACTTCGCGACGCCGGTGAAATCAACCGCCGGATCGACGAAGTCCATGCCGACATAATGGTCATCGCCATGGAAGGCGAGCAGGCGCTGCTTGATGATGCGGTAGCCGCCATTGTTGACGATGACGAAAGTCAGCGGCAGCTTGTGGTTGGCCGCCGTCCACAGCGACTGGATCGAGTACATCGCGCTGCCGTCGCCGGAAAAACACACCACCGGCCGCTGCGGATTGGCGAGGCTGACGCCGACCGAGGCCGGCAGTCCCCAGCCGATGCCGCCGGAGGCGAGCGCGTGATAGCCATAGCGGTCGCGGTGCGGGCGCAGCGCGATCATCTGGCGCGATGAGGTCAGCCCTTCATCGACCAGGATCGCATTGTCAGGCATCGCCTCGACCACCTGCAGCGCCAGCCAGTCGGGATCGATCGGCGAGGTGCCCTCGGCTTTCGATATCTGCTCGACCAGCGCCTTCCGCTTCGCAGTCCAGTTCTTCGACGCCAGCGCCGCAACGCCCTGCTTCGCCCGCGCTTCCAGCGCGGCGCCGCCGGCCGCCTTCAGCGCCGGAATCAGCGCGCGCAGGGTTTCCTTCACGTCCGCCTTCAGCGCGATCTCGGCGCCGTAATTCTTGGCTAGGTCCCAGTCGACCAGGCCGACCTGCACGATACCCAGACCATCCGGCAGCGGATCGACCTCGCTATAGACCGACATCCGCAAGGGATCGCCACCGAGTGCGATGATGAGATCGTAAGGCGCCAGCGTCTCGCGCGCGAGCTTCTGCACCCGCGCGATCGCGCCCATGAAGCACGGGCTTTCGGAGAGGAAGTGCGCGCCATAGGGCGTCGACGATTGATAGGCCGGCGCGCCCAGCACCTGCGCGAGCTCGGCGGCTTCCTGCAGCGCATCGCTTTTGACGATCTCGTCGCCGGTGACAATCACCGGCCGCTCCGCTTTCAGGATCCGCGCGACCAGAGCCTGCAGCGATTCATCCGACGGCTTCACCCGCGTGTCGACGCGGGTCGCGCGGCCGAGCTCGATGCCGGCTTCGGAATTGAGGATATCGCCGGGCAGCGAGATGAACACCGGCCCGGTCGGCGGCGTGGTTGCGACCTTTGCGGCGCGGCGCACGATGCGCGGCAGGTCTTCCAGTCGCGTCACCTCGACCGCCCATTTCACCAGCGGCTCGGCCATCTGCACCAGCGGGCCGTAGAGCACCGGCTCGGTCAATCCGTGACCCTGCTCCTGCTGACCGGCGGTGAGGATCAACGGCGTGCCGGTGAATTTGGCGTTGAACAACGAGCCCATCGCGTTGCCGAGCCCGGGCGCGACATGGACGTTGCAGGCGACGAGCTTGCCGGAGGCGCGGCTGAACCCGTCGGCCATCGCCACCACCAGGCTCTCCTGCATTGCCATCACATAGGTGAGGTCGGGATGATCCTTCAGCGCATGCATGATCGGCAATTCGGTGGTGCCGGGATTGCCGAACAGATGCGTGATGCCCTCGTCCTTCAACAGCGCCAGGAACGCCGAACGCCCGGTAATGCGATTCTTCATGTCTCCTCCTACCCTCGGGCTCATTGGCGCGCGGGAAGAGGCATCATGACCAAACTTGCCGGCCTCGAGCAATCGCGCCTGCGCTCATGGCTGCCTTGCGCAGAGGCTTGCGGGCACACGGCGTAGCCCGGATGAAGCGCAGCGCAATCCGGGGTTTGCACCGTGTCGCCGGATTGCGCTTCGCTCCATCCGGGCTACGAAGAATCAAAACATCCCCTCGCGATCCGGCCGCTTCTTCTTTTTCGAGCGATGCCAGACCACGCCAGGATAACCCTTCAGCGGCACCAGCGGTTCGCCGGTATAGGCCCACTCCTGCAGCTCTTCGATTGCGATGTGATAGAGCGGTTGCCGGCCGGTACGGCCCAAGAACAGCGCGCGCGGAATGTTCACCATGTGCGCCGAATGCGCGCGCTCGTAAAACAGCGGCGTGCCGCAGGTCGCGCAGAAGCTGCGCACGGTCTTCGTCGCCGGATCCTCATAGCGCGTGATCGCATCCTCTCCCGCGATGATGCGAAACCGCTTGCGCCAGCTCCCGACATAGGTCGCGTAGGCCGCCCCATGCGCGCGGCGGCTCGGCGCGGAATGATCGTGCCAGGCCCAGCGCGCCGGCACGTCGATCTCAAGCCGAACTGCGCCGCACAGGCATTGGCCCGACGCGATACCTCCTGCAGCGGCAGCTTTGGCCATTCTCGCTTCTCGTTTCCTCGTCATTGCGAGGAGCGAAAGCGACGAAGCAATCCATCTCTCCACGCGCGGAACCATGGATTGCTTCGCTGCGCTCGCAATGACAGCGATGTTTACGCCTGTGCCATCTCGTTGTGCGCGGGATAATCGGTATATCCCTTCTCCTCGCCGCCGTAGAACGTCGCGCGATTATACGGCGTTATCGGATAGCTGCGCTGCAGCCGGCGCGGCAGGTCCGGATTGGAGATGAAGATGCGGCCGAAGGCGATTGCGTCCGCGTGTCCCGCGGCGATTGCGGCATCCGCCGTCTCGCCGGTGAAGCCGCCGGCGGTGATCAGGACGCCGCTCCACATCGGGCGGTACAGCACCATCGCCGACGGCACGTTCTGGTGATTGACCTCGGCGCTGCCGGCGCCGGAGGAGCGCGGCTCGATGAAGTGCAGATAGGCAAGCCCGAGCGGATCGAGCGACTTGATGGCGTGGCCGTAGAGCGGCATCGGGTCCGCCTCGCCGCTGCCATTGGCGATGCCGTAAGGCGACAGCCGCACGCCGACGCGGTTCGCTCCCCACACCTCGATCACGGCCTTCGTCACTTCCATCAGGAAGCGCACGCGGTTCTCGATCGACCCGCCATACTGGTCAGTGCGCAGATTGCTGCGCGACTGCAGGAACTGCTCGATCAGATAGCCATTGGCGCCGTGGATCTCGACGCCGTCGAACCCGGCTTTCATCGCGTTCTTCGCGCCTTCGCGGTAGGCCTCGATCACGCCGGGAATCTCAGAGGTCTCGAGCGCGCGCGGCGTCTCGTAATCGACCACCTTGCCGTCCGCCGTCATCGCCTTGAATTCGGACGAGATCGCCACGGCGGAAGGCGCGACCGGCAGCGCGCCGCCCGGCTGGAACGAGGAATGTGAGACGCGTCCGACATGCCAGAGCTGCAGGAAGATGATGCCGCCCTTGGCGTGCACGGCATCGACCACTTTCCGCCAGCCGGCAATTTGCTGCTCGCTGTAGATGCCGGGAATGCCGGGGCTGCCGAACCCGGTATTCACCACAGGCGAGGCTTCCGCGATGATCAGGCCACCCGGCGTGGCGCGTTGAGCATAATATTCCACGTTCAGCGGCCGTGGCGCCAGCGACGGCTTTTCCGCGCGCATCCGCGTCAAGGGCGCCATCGCCACGCGATGCTGGAGCTGGTAGGGACCGAACTTGAGAGGAGAGAAAAGCGACGGGAATTTCATGCCTGCCCCGGATTTTGTGTTGTCGTTGCCGGCACTATAGGGGAGGCACGCGCCGCTGAAAAGCGAGTGGCGGCCACGAGGGCCGCCACTCGGAAGAATACCGCGCCGCTACAGCATGATCCGGAAAAGTGGAACGCGGTTTTCCGAAAAGATCATGCTCAAACAAAGAGTATCAGGCTGTCTTGATCCAGACCGCCTTGACGTTGAGATATTCCTCCAGATGCTGCTTGCCGGATTCACGGCCATAGCCGCTCATCTTGTAGCCGCCGAACGGCACCGCCGGGTCCATCGCCTGGTAGCAGTTGACCCAGACCGAGCCGGCGCGCAGCGCCCGCGCAACCTGATGCGCCTTGCTGACATTGGTGGTCCAGACACCGCTGCCGAGCCCGAACATCGTGGCATTGGCGCGCTGGATCAATTCGTCGGTGTCCTTGAAGGCGATTGCGGAGATGACAGGCCCGAAGATCTCCTCCTGCGCGATGCGCATATTGTCCTGCACATTGGCGAACACCGTGGGCTGCACGAAATAGCCTTTGGCGAGCGGCCCTTCGGTCAGCCGTGCGCCGCCGGCAACCGCCTTCGCGCCCTCCTTCTGGCCGATCTCGAGATACCCACTGACACGCTCCATCTGCTGCTGCGACACCAGGGGGCCGATCTGCGTGTTCGGGTCGATGCCGTTGCCGACCTGCAGCTTCTTGCCGAATTCGGCGACTCGGCCGACGAACTCGTCATAGACCTTCTGCTCGACGAACAGCCGCGTACCCGCGCTGCAGATCTGCCCAGAATTGGCGAACACCGCCATCGCCGCGCCCGGCACCGCCTGGTCGAGATCGGCATCGGCGAACACGATGTCGGGCGACTTGCCGCCGAGCTCGAGCGAGACGCGCTTGAGGTTGCCGGCCGACGCCCGCACGATCGCCTGTCCCGTGACGTGCGAACCGGTGAAGGCGACCTTGTCGACGCCGGGATGCGAGGAGAGCGCTGCGCCCGCGGTCTCGCCGTAGCCCGGCACCACGTTGACGACACCGGGCGGAATGCCGGCTTCCATGCAGAGCTCGGCGAGCCGCAGCGACGTCAGCGGCGCTTCCTCGGCAGGCTTGAGCACAACCGTGCAGCCGGTTGCGATCGCCGGGCCGATCTTCCAGACGCTCGCCGCCAGGGGCCCGTTCCAGGGAATGATGGCGCCGACCACACCGACCGGCTCCTTCAGGGTGTAGGAGAAGATCTCGCCCGGCAGCGAGTTCTCGATGGTCTCGCCATGCAGGGCGGTCGCCTGACCGGCGTAATAACGGAGCATGCCGAGCACCCGCAGGCGGTTGCCGCGGGTGCGGCTGATCGGCGCGCCCATGTCGAGCGTATCGAGCTGCGACAGTTCCTCGAAATTCTTCTCCACCAGTTCGGCCAGCTTCAGGAGCATGCTTTGCCGCTCGAACGGCTTGACCTTGCTCCACGGGCCCTCGAAGGCCCGGCGCGCCGCTGCCACCGCGCGGTTGATGTCTTCCGCGTCGCCTTCGGCCACGGTCGCGAGCAATTCGCCGGTCGCGGGATTGTGGGTCTCGAACTTTTTACCGGAGGCCGCATCGACCCATTGGCCGTCGATCAGCATCTTCTTGTAGGAACCGTCCGCGTAGGGGTGACGCGTGATCGGAATTGCCTGTGTGACAGCCATGTTTGCACTCCCTTGATATGGAACGAGATTTGTATGACGGGCCTTGCCGGTTTCAGACCCGTTATATGCGGAACTCTACAACGGCGACCCGAATCCGTAAAGCAGCCGGCCTCATAGCGGGCAGTGCGGCAATGAAGACCTCCCATGCACCTTCGCGCATGGCATGCCCGCCGTGTTAGCCTAGAGATCGCTGCCACATATTTGTCGGAGAGAGACGATGCCCCACCCCGCCATGTCGCCAAATCATGTCGCCGTAATTACTGGAGGCGCGTCCGGTATCGGGCTCGCCGCCGCCATGCGCTTCGCCGCTTCGGGCATGAAGGTCTGCGTCGCCGACGTCAGTGCCATCAGCCTCCAGGAAGCCGCCACAAAACTGTCATCGATCGCGCCCGGGGGCGCCAACAGCATCATGACCGAAACCGTCGACGTCAGCCGGTTCGAGGATCTCGTGAAGCTGGAAAGCGCCGTACAACAGCGGTTCGGCGGCACCGACATCCTGATGAACAATGCCGGCATCCAGCCGGGCAGCCAGATGTTCGGTCCGCGCGAGAACTGGCAGCGGATTCTGGGCGTCAACCTGTGGGGCATCATCAATGGCACGCATGCCTTCGTGCCGCGCATGATCGAGCGCGGGCGCGACGGCCTCGTCATCAACACCGGTTCCAAGCAGGGCATCACGACGCCTCCGGGCGATCCGGCCTACAACGTATCCAAGGCCGGCGCGAAGGCCTTCACCGAGGCGCTGCAGCATGAATTGCGCAACACGCCGGGCTGCCGCCTCACCGCGCATCTGCTCATCCCCGGCTTCGTCTTCACCGGCCTGACCGCACGCGGCCGCGCCGAGAAGCCGGCCAGCGCCTGGACGTCGGAGCAGACGATCGACTTCATGATCGAGCGCCTGGATGCGGGCGACTTCTACATCCTTTGCCCCGACAATGACGTGCCGCGGCAGCTCGACGAGCGGCGCATCCTCTGGGCCGTCGGCGACATCGTCGAGAACCGTCCCGCGCTGTCGCGCTGGCATCCGGATTATGCGGACGCCTTCGCGGCGTTCGTGAAGGGAAAATAGTCGCCCTATCACCGTCAAGTCCGATCTTGGCAATAGCCGATCTTCCGCAATCGTGATATGCACATGAATATAACGAGGTTCATAACCGGTGAGGCCCCAAGGGCCCGTTCACAGGGAGAGCAAGCCAATGAGTGATTATAATCTTCTGATCGACGGAAAGATGGTACCCGGCGATCTGACAATGCCGGTCCTCAATCCAGCGACCGAAGACGTGCTGGCGCAATGTCCGCGCGCTTCCAAGCAGCAGCTCGATCAGGCCGTCGCCGCCGCCAAGGCCGCCTTCCCGGCCTGGGCCGCCGCGCCGATCGAGGAGCGCCGCAAGCTTGTGATCAAGATGGCTGAGACGATCGAGGCCAATGGCAACGAACTCGCGCGAATTCTGACCAGCGAGCAGGGCAAGCCGCTGGCGGATGCGACGGGCGAGGTCATGGGCATGGCCGCCTTCTTCCGTTATCTCGGCTCGCTCGATCTGCCGATGCGGGTGGTCGAGAATTCCGGCGACCGCCGCGTCGAAGCCTATCGCCGCCCGCTCGGCGTGGTCGGCGCCATCATCCCCTGGAACTATCCGCTGCTGATCCTCAGCTTCAAGCTGCCGACGGCCCTGCTTGCAGGCAACACGCTCGTGGTGAAGCCCGCGCCCACCACCCCGCTCTCGACGCTGCGCTTTGCCGAGCTCGTGCAGGACATCCTGCCGAAGGGCGTGCTCAATGTGATCGCCGACGCCAACGACCTCGGCGACCACATGACGAAACACCCTGATATCCGCAAGATCTCGTTCACCGGTTCAACGGCGACGGGGCAGAAGGTGA
Organism: Bradyrhizobium sp. LeoA1Lang; assembly: GCF_055413685.1. Classification (NCBI taxonomy): domain Bacteria; kingdom Pseudomonadati; phylum Pseudomonadota; class Alphaproteobacteria; order Hyphomicrobiales; family Nitrobacteraceae; genus Bradyrhizobium; species Bradyrhizobium sp. LeoA1Lang. Next base: position 39,797 of record NZ_JBVAPG010000065.1, read on the forward strand.
TGGCGAGCGCTGCGCAGACCTTGAAGCGCATCACGCTGGAGCTCGGCGGCAACGACGCCGGCATCGTGCTCGACGACGTCGATCCGAAGAAGGTTGCGCCCGGCATCTTCGAAGGCGCGTTCCAGAATTCCGGCCAGGTCTGCCTCGCCATCAAGCGGCTCTATGTGCACGAATCCGTCTACGACGAGATTTGCAACGAATTGGTCGCGATAGCGAAGAACACCGTGGTCGATGACGGCTCCAAGCAAGGCACCAAGCTCGGTCCGCTGCAGAACAAGATGCAGTACGAAAAGGTGAAGGCGTTCCTGGAGGACGCCCACAAGAACGGCAACGTGATCGCCGGCGGATCGGCGATGGACCGTCCGGGCTACTTCATCGAGCCCACTTTGGTGCGCGACATCAAGGAGGGGTCGAGGCTGGTCGACGAGGAGCAGTTCGGGCCGGTGCTGCCGATCATCAAATACTCCGACAACGAGGATGTGATCCGCCGCGCCAACGCGACCAATTACGGGCTCGGCGCGTCGGTCTGGTCGTCGGATACCGAGCGGGCTCACAAGGTCGCGAGCCGCATCGAGGCCGGCACGGTGTGGATCAACAAGCATCTCGACATGGCCCCGAACATCCCGTTCGGCGGCGCCAAGCAGTCGGGCATCGGCACCGAATTCGCCGAAGAGGGTCTTGCCGAATTCACCCAGCTTCAGATCATCAACGCGCCGCCGGCGTAACGCGAACCAAAAATCAAACGACCGCGGCCTTCGTGCCGCGGTCGTTTTTTTTCGCCCGCAACGAAGCGGGCGTTTTTCATTTCGGATGTAATACCACAGCGCTACTCCGACTGCGCCGTTCAACTCTCTCTAAACTAGAATTTAAACTCCGCTCGCACGGAGTTGAGCGGTGTGTGCATCGCGATCTCGCAAATGATCGCCACCTGATCGTTATCGCGGGCTGGGTGCGATACTGACGGAGTGGTGTAATGTTACGCAAGATGGTTATCGCATTGTTGGCGGCTGCATCGGTTGGTCTTGCGGCGGCGCCGACGGTAGCGTTGGCGCGCGGTGGCGGAGGCGGCGGCGGCCATGGTGGTGGCGGCTTCGGTGGAGGCGGCGGCCATGGTGGCGGATTTGGCGGCGGCTTTGGCGGCGGTGGATTTCACGGTGGCGGATTTGGCGGTGGTGGATTCCGTGGCGGCTTCGGCGGCGGTGGTTTTCGCGGCGGCTTTGCTGGCGGAGGCTTCCACAGCACGTTCGGCGGCATTCATCAGGGCTTCGGCGGATTCCGCGGTGGCGGCTTCCGCGGCCGCGGCTTCCATGGCTTCCATGGACGGCGCTTCGCCTTCGGCACAGGCTTCGGTGGCGGCTTCTATGATCCCTACTATTACGACGACTACGCCTACGACTATCCTTACTACGGCTACGGCGACACCTATTACGACAACGGCAATTGCTACGTCGTGAACCGCCGCGTCCACACCACGCACGGCTGGCGCACGCAGCCGACGCAGGTCTGCGGCTGATAGGCGAGCGAGAATCCAAAAGGGGCCGGCGGATCTCCGCCGACCTCACACCCTCTCCGGCGTCAGCGCCAGCAGCCTCCGCACCAGCGCGAGTGCGGTTTCGGTGGCGGGGTCGGCTGATGTGACGGGCACGGCGAGCACGATCAGGTCGACCGGATCATGCGAGAGCACGATCACATGCGTGGCGCTGTTGGCTGCAATCAGCGACAGCACGCGCTCGACCGCGGGATCATCAAACGAAGCTCCCCAGGGCGCGTCGGACCGGCGCAGCACTCGCTCCGTCGCCAACAATTCCCGCAGCAGCGACGGATCGTAATGCGCGAGCTCGACCTCACGGTAGCGCCGGGCATGCTCGAAAATCGGATGCCGCGCCAGTTCGGCGATCAATTCATCACGCGTCCTCGCCGTCGACAGCACGGCCGCGTTCAGCACCCCCGGCTCCTGCGCCTCGAACACCGCGCGCAGCGCATCCGTCATCAGGGCGATCGTGAGCACGCCGGCGACCGCGACCGCGCAGAAGCGCTCAATCTGCGCCGCATCGACATCGCCGGCGATGAAGGCGGCGGCGATGCCGAGCAGCGCCGAGCTGCCAAGCCTTAAGGTCATCAGCGCAAGCCCGTGACGCCGCGTCTCGGCACCGCCGCCTGCGATCAGGATCACGGTGACGGTCAAGAGCGCGCCGATCGCACCGAGCCGAACCGGGATGTCCGGAAACAGCGTGCGGAAATCGGTGATCACGAACGGAATCACGATCAGCGCACCGGCTGCGAGGCGTCCGATGCTGCGATTTTCCGACGCCATCAGCGAAGCGCGATCGCGGCTCGCGAGCAACAAGGCGCAGACGACAAAGCCCGCAAGCTGGAATAGCGACAGGGATACGGCATAAGCGGTCGTGAAGCGGGCAAGCCCGAGCGCGCCGCCAAGGCCGAGCAGGATGCCGCCGAACACCGCCAGCATCTTCACCACGCGCGGTGCATGTCGCCGCAGCATCCCCTCGGTCACGACAAGCGCGCCGAGCGGGATCAGCGCCGCCGGAATGACGCTCAAGCGATCCAGCACATCGCTGCCGCTCCACCACGCCACGCCGCGCACAAGGAACAGGAGCGCGATCACGCCGAGTCCGAACAGCAGGCGCCGCGTCAGCGGGCTGTTCGGGTCGCGCCAGTAGAACGTCATCATCGCGACGCAGAGCCCGATCGCGCCGCAGAGATTGACGATAGAATCGGCGATGATTCCGGGATTCATCGGCGCCCATCCTTCTGGTCGCGAGAACGCGGCCGCAGCGAGCCGAACGCGCGCGTATCATCCATCCAGTGGAAGAACGGCAACACCAGCCGCTGCAGCGCCAGCACGGCGGAGGCGGCGATCAGCGCCGGCAGCGAGCCCGCCGGCACCTCGCTCGTGAGATAGCGCCGCGCGCCGGCGAGATCGATGCGGCCGAGCTGCAGCAAATCATCGCCGCGCGCATAGTCGAGCTCGCGGGCGCAGAACTCGCCATAGATCGCGTTGCGGTGCTTTGGTGCGATCTCGAAGCTCTTCTTCAACGCATCCGAGCCGCCGGTGTAGGCATCGGTGATGACGAAGCGTTCCTCGTCAAAGCCAGCCTCGGGGCCAACACCAAACACCGCGCGGTGATGCGCCATGATCCCGCGTGCGAGCTGCAGATGCGCGAAGCTCCGCCGCGCGCCTGACAGCGGCGATGGATAGACATCGGAAAATGTCTCACAGACCATGCCGACCACCGCCGGCACCTGCGTGACATTGGAAATCCATTTCGGACGCAGCCCGTCGCGCGCGAACAGCACCAGCGCGGTCATGCCATAGAGCACCCAGGACAACCCCTGCCCGCGTACATCGGGGTCGACCATCACGAGGCCGAGATGGGTGACGTCGATCGGCGCGCCGTCGAGCTCAACCTCCATCACCGACAGCGCATTGAAGGCGATCGGCCGCCCGGTTTCCTCCTCACAGATCAGCGTGATGATGGCGCGCGCGAGACGCTCTGGCTCGCCGGAGAAGATGCCGTAGGTCAGGCTCTCCTGCGGCAGCGTCTTGGCGGCCACGACGCGCAGCTGCGAGGCCAGTGCCTCCAATTCTTCCGGCGGCAGCGAGCTGCCCGGACGCTCGACGATCCGCGTGCGAAGGCCCGCATGCGTGCGCAAGGTGAGATCGATGTTTGGCTGCGACAACGCCTTGAGCCAGAAGGTGGCGTGGCCGGGCAAGCGCGTCAGTGCCGCGCCGGCTTTGCCAAACCTTTCGCGCAAGCGCGAGACCGAAATGCCGCTCCAGGAAGACGCCATGCCGCTGCCCGTTGTCGGGCCCAATTACTGCCCGTCACCCATTAAGGCGCTGTGAGCGCCGGACGGCGCTCATCGCCAGAAGGTAAATGCTCCCTTGTGCGCCGTCATCGATGCATCCTCGCGGCAAAAAGCGGCGGATGCCAGACATCCGCCGCCTCGAAAAGTTCGGTCCGTCTCCAACTGCCCTGGTCAGGCCACCTTGGACACTTCCATCAGGATCCGTTCCGCCTTGGCGTCCTCGATGCGGTTCACGAGCCTGCCGCTTTCGTGGACGTCGCGAACCGTCTTGGTCAGGGTGACGCAGGTCTGCACCAGCATCACGATGCCCATGGTGAGATAGCCCTTCATCCAGAGATCGACGGGCAGGAAGAATATGCCGACGCCGACCAGGAAGGCGGAGCCGAGGAAGGAGGCATAGGTGAAGGTAACCCAGGCATTGCTGTGGGGCTGGACGTTCTGGTTCATGGCAATCTCTCCTTAAATGAACAATGTTGAGGACTTGAAGGTTCAGGCAGTAGCTGCACGCCCGGCTTTGAGCCGTGCGAGCACGTCGTCGGCGGTCGATTTCATGCGAGGCCCAAAGCCCTGCTCAGCGAGCTTCTCAGCCGTGGCAAGCGGTCCGCTGGCGGTATCGAGTTCGATCAGCGCCTCGTCGGCGGCCTGGGCTTCCATCTGCCGTTCGCGCAACTTGCGCAGCGTGTTCTCCGCTTCCGGCAGCGTGGATTCGTATGGGCGCACCGCCTCGATGCCGCTCCGGCGCAGCGAGCGCACTGCGTCCGAGGCGCGGGCGATGCGGCGGCCGCGGTCGAGTTCGGTGAGCCGCGCCTCGGCATTGGCGACATGGCACTTCAACCGCGCGATCTCCTGACCAAACAGCGTGCGCGCGGTCATCGCGGCGTCGCGGTCGGCTTCGAGATTGGCAATCGCCTGCGCCGCCTCCCGCGCCAGATCTTCGCGGCCACCTTCCAGCGCGGCCGTGGCCCGCGCCTCGAGATCCGCGATCCGCGCATTGGTCGCCTCAAGCCGACGGCCCTCCTGCTGGTCGCCGGCAATCGCCAGCGCCAGCGTCCGCTTGGAGCGGTCGACGGCCGAGGCCGCGTCGCGCATCTGCTGGTCGAGGATGAGGAGGGCCGAGCGATCCTGCAACTCCTCCTCTGCCGCGGCCACGGTGCCGCGAAAAAGCGTGAAAACGGTTTTGAACATTTGCCAGCTCCCTGTTATGAGCATTGCTCACATCATCTTTGTAACGGGAACCTGAGCGTGGTTCAAGAAAATCTTGAGCGTCGCTCATGTATTTAGTTAACAAATGTCCAAGGCCTTGGAACGACGAGCTAAAAACCTCGAGCGGCTGATCGAAGCGGCAGAACGATCGATCGCCGCCGGCGGATTGGCCGGCCTGAAGACGCGCGATCTCGCCAGCGAGATCGGCATCGCCAATGGCGCGGTCTACAATCTGGTCGAGGACGTCGACGAACTGATCCTGCGGATAGGATCGCGCACGCTGGCCCGGCTCGACGCGGCCCTCACCGCGGCAGAGCGCGACGGTCCCGCGGATCCCATCGACACGCTGGTCCGCATCGCGGTCGGCTATTGCGATTTCGCCGCCGACAATCTCGAGTTATGGCGCGCACTGTTCGAGCACCGGATGGCACCGGGCAAGGCGGTCCCGGACTGGGCCATCTCCGAGCAGATGGACCTGTTCCGCCACATCTACCACCCGCTCGCCGCACTCTTTCCGGCGCGCTCGCCGCAAGACGTGAGCGTCACCGCGCGCAGCCTGTTCTCGGCCGTCCACGGCATAGTCGCGCTGGGGTTAGAGCAGAAGCTGATCGCAGTGCCGATCGAAGCGTTGCGCAGCGAAGTCGCCTCCATCGTCCGCGCCATGGTCGAGGGATTGATGGCGAAGGCTAGTTCGTAGCGTCGTAGATTCCATGGGGCGGTGAGCGCGCCCTTTCCGGTAGGTTTGGGTTTCCACACTCGAACCATCGGAGAGTCTGATGCAAGCATCGACCAAGAGCACGCCCACCGCCGGCCATTGTGGCACGAT
>NZ_JBVAPG010000659.1:0-252 GCF_055413685.1 Bradyrhizobium sp. LeoA1Lang
CGAGGAAGCCTGAGCGGATGAGACCCATCTACAAAACGGCTTTGTGAAGCCCCTGGGTGGCACGGTCATCATCCATCCTGTACGGGGCGCGCGGCGCGGGCCGCCTTCGCCCTGGTTGGGTTGTTTGTAACCGGCATGAGGCCCCCACCTAGCCATCCTTCGGCTTGCGCGCGATACAGCCTGGCATGAGCGGATCGGTGGAGGTGTAACGATGGCAAATGCCATGCTTGATGCCAGGCAGGAAGGTGACTC
>NZ_JBVAPG010000660.1:0-252 GCF_055413685.1 Bradyrhizobium sp. LeoA1Lang
CACCGATGCCCATAGCCGCTACCTTCTGCGCTGCCAGGCGCTGCCGCACACGGACACCGAGCATGTCTGGCCGGTGCTCGACGCCGCGTTCCGCGAGTTCGGGCTGCCCCGTTACATGCGGTCGGACGGTGCCGTCGCGAACTTGGTTGGAATTTGTCCGTCGCGAGTCTCCGGTGAACGGATGATATCTGCTCAGGCGGCAAGATCAACCGGCTGAGCAATGGGCTTGCTGGCGAGGGTCTGCCAGCCGTC
>NZ_JBVAPG010000661.1:0-252 GCF_055413685.1 Bradyrhizobium sp. LeoA1Lang
CTTCTCATAGTTAGCAAGCAGTTGATCCAGCAGTTCAGGTGTAATCGTCGTGTCGGTCGTCATGTGAGTCTCCTCGGTAAGGTAAACTCACAGAAACCTGCTTACACATTCTTTCTGACACCCTCGGAGGACGTGCTCGATCTCTACGCCGAGACGCCGGATCCCGCCCGCCCCCTGGTCTGCTTCGACGAGACCCCCGTCCAGCTGATCGGCGAGGTGCGCCAGCCGGTCCTGGCCCAACCGGGACAGCGC
>NZ_JBVAPG010000662.1:0-252 GCF_055413685.1 Bradyrhizobium sp. LeoA1Lang
CCAGCCGGTGTGATATCTCTCGTCATGGCGTTGCTCTCCTTTGTGGAATCAGCACCCCGAGCCTACCGGCTCAAGGTGGGCAACGCCGACCTCTTCAGTAATTCAACAGAACCCGGGACATCCCCGGTCAAGATTCGCGATGAAGGCATGGTCAAGAACAAGGCCGTCTATGTCGCGCTGGCGCTCAATCCGGACGGCGAGAAGGAGGTTCTGGGCTTGTGGATTGAGCAGACCGAAGGTGCCAAATTCTGG
>NZ_JBVAPG010000663.1:0-252 GCF_055413685.1 Bradyrhizobium sp. LeoA1Lang
GGCCGTTCTGCTGCGGCTTGCCCGGAGCAATGCGTTCCGGCGTGACGCCGGCCTTGATCAGCTTCACCGACAGCCTTGACAGTCCGCCGGCGCCTGTCGACGCAAAGGGGGCGCCATTGTCCGACCGGGTGCCGTCCGAAAAGCGGTTGGAATTGAAAGTGGCGTAGTCTCCGGGGTGATCAACCTCGAATCACCCGGCGTTGACGCGCCGGGCTGGAGACCACGCCATGACAAGCGTTACCACGAAGGCTT
>NZ_JBVAPG010000664.1:0-252 GCF_055413685.1 Bradyrhizobium sp. LeoA1Lang
CATCTTCGCCTTCATCGAAGGCTTCTACAATCGAACGAGGCTCCATTCCGCCATCGGATATGTCGCGCCGATCGAGATGGAGCTAAAAGCTGCTTAAACCCGTCCACTTTTTCGGGGGAAGATCACCCCAAAGGGCCGTGCCCGCTGGACGCTCAAGCTGCTGGCAGGCGCGATGGTCAAACTCACCGAACACAAGAGCCTGTCGCACGAGACGGTTCGGCGGCGCCTGGCCGAGAATGACCTCAAGCCCTG
>NZ_JBVAPG010000665.1:0-252 GCF_055413685.1 Bradyrhizobium sp. LeoA1Lang
CTGGTGGAAGGGGCGACCGAGAATGCCGCAACGGTTCAGGCCCTGCTGGACAACCTGGTCTCGCGCGGGCTCGACCCGACGGTGCCAAGACTGTTCATCGCCGACGGCGCGAAGGCGTTGTCGAAGGGAGGGTGTCAGAAAGAATGTGTAAGCAGGTTTCTGTGAGTTTACCTTACCGAGGAGACTCACATGACGACCGACACGACGATTACACCTGAACTGCTGGATCAACTGCTTGCTAACTATGAGAAG
>NZ_JBVAPG010000666.1:0-252 GCF_055413685.1 Bradyrhizobium sp. LeoA1Lang
CGACAACACCAGCTCGACGGTCTGGCGCTTGTATTCTTCGGTAAATGACCGACGTTGACGTTCCATTCAACACCTCCGGGCTCAATGAGCCTACTACAGGTGTCCACTCATTCGGAGGAGGTTCAGGGGGCTGGCACAGGCGGTCGCCACCAGCAAGGCTTCTTCCTTGCCGGTGAGTTTGCGCTCCGCTCCGGGACGCGGCTCTTCGCTCAGCGCCCGCTCCAGATTGCCTTCCACGAAGCGTCGCTTGGT
>NZ_JBVAPG010000667.1:0-252 GCF_055413685.1 Bradyrhizobium sp. LeoA1Lang
ATTGCTCCAGAAAGCCGTGACGGCGCTGTCGTCACGGCTTGCCATGTTGTCGGCGGAATGCAGCACGCTGGCGGCTGAGCGTGATGCAGCGATCGCCCAGCGCGATGCTGCGATCCAGGAGAACGACGAGCTATGGCCGAAATTGGGTGATGGGGCTGATCAGGCGGCGCGGTTAGCTGGCGTCGTCGATTCTGCGACGCCGTCGGTAAATTTGACGCCGGCAATGACCCTTGGCAACTGATTTTCGCCCTT
>NZ_JBVAPG010000668.1:0-252 GCF_055413685.1 Bradyrhizobium sp. LeoA1Lang
CTTCTCATAGTTAGCAAGCAGTTGATCCAGCAGTTCAGGTGTAATCGTCGTGTCGGTCGTCATGTGAGTCTCCTCGGTAAGGTAAACTCACAGAAACCTGCTTACACATTCTTTCTGACACCCTCCCATGAAGTCGGCCAGCCGCGCCGCCGACAGCGCCACGAACCTCCGCGAGGCCGCCGACTTCGAAACTCCCGATCCGGGTGGTGCCGGCACGTCACCCTCAGGCAGCCGGACAGCGCGGCCGAACCG
>NZ_JBVAPG010000066.1:0-45369 GCF_055413685.1 Bradyrhizobium sp. LeoA1Lang
TCGGCTTGGAGGATGGACCGCCTACTATGGAAAGCCTGGTCCAAAGGTGATGCGCCTGGGCCTCGAAGCCTTCCGTCGCATCAAATACGGCACCACTTTGAGGCTCAAAAATGTGTGAATCGGATAGCCGGTGACCGGGCTTTCTTGCCACCGTCATCTCTCGCGTTTTCGCGCGAAAAACTTAGCGCCAGCGTCGGGGCGCCAGGACCACACGACTTCGCCGTCCGCGAGTGCCACGCTCGTCAGTCGCGACACCCGCGTCCACCGCATCTCACCGCAACGTTCGTGACGATCGCGACCCGCCCCTCATTCGCGTGAGACGCGCGGAGTTAAATCACTGATTTGCCCGACGACGGAAGCGGATTATTTTTCGCGTGAGGGATGGACACGTTTCTGCTGATTTGCCCGTCGGGTTGTTTTGTCGCACCCAGAGTCGCCACATCGTCATTGCGAGCAGAGCGAAGCAATCCATAGCGCCGCAAGCGGAGGCGTGGATTGCTTCGCTCCGCTCGCAATGACGGGAGTAGATGGCGCGACGGATTCTCTGATGTGCAATTGCACATCATAGTTCGCGCTGCGCGCGCCCCGGAATGACGGTGGTGGTCGTGGTTGGCGAACGGCTTCTACAGCTTGGCGCCGGCGCTGCAGATCGACTTCAGAGAGCGCCACTCTTCTGCGGTCAACAAGGGCGGGCCGCTGGCGGGGCGGTTTTCGCGGGCCATGCGGGCGAGGCGGTCTTCGGTCATGGGATGGCTTGCGATCAGCGACAGGGCCCTGGCGCCTTCCTTGCCGGTGATGCGGAACATCAAATCGCCCATCGGTTTGGTCGGCCGGCCGAGCCGATGCATGGTCTCGATCGCGAAGCTGTCGGCGTTCTGTTCGGCTTCGCGGGAATGCGATGCGTTCACCAGCGTCCGCGAGGCGAAGATCACCGCGCTGGAGCCGGTGATATCGCCGAACAAGAGACCGATCAGGAACGAGGTGCCGCCATTGTGGATCATGCCGCGCAGGCCGTCGCGATGCCGGAGATGGCCGAGCTCGTGGGCGAGGATGCCCGCGAGCTCGTCGACATTTTCGGCTTTCGCGAGCAGCCCATCCAACACATAGACCCTGCCGCCCGGCAGCGCGAAGGCGTTCGGGATCGGGGTCGAGAACACGCCCGATTGCACCGAAGTGTCCATGCCAGCGGATTCGCGCAGCGTGTTGACGAGTTTTTCAAACGCGCGCTGGCCGGCGGGGTTGTCGCACGGCTTGCCGTCGAACACCATCTTCACCTGGCTGTCGGCGACTTCGCCGAGCCGCCGCTCGAACGAGGCCGGCACCAACGCCGCCAGCCGGTCGGCCGCGAGCGGCACGCCGAACAGCACGACCAGGATGATCGACACGGTCGCCGCCAGCGACCAGCCGACGATGGTCGCGACACCGCGGCCGCCGAGCACATGCTCGTCAAGCTTTTCGCAGCGCGCGACGAGCTCGGCCGCGAGCGCGGAATCGCGGATTTCGAGCCGCGCCAGCGCGGCCGCGGAGATGCAGGCGAGCCGCAGCTTGCCGGACGGACTGTCGGCGCGGCGGATATCGGCATAGGGCCAGGCGGCGCTTCGCTGTCCGTCCTCCTCGATCTCAAGCGTCTCGCCGAGGCGCAACGCGACCGTGCGCCGCTTGCTCGACGCGCCATCGAAATAGAAGGCGGTGTTCGCTCCGCTATCCATCACCCCGCTCATGGGTCAAAGACCCCCGACGTCGAGACCGTCGGCGAAGCCCTCGCCGAGCGCGTTGGCGAGCTCGCCTCGCGCGGAGACATTGGCCGCAGCCTCGATGCCATGGACGATCGTCGACCCCAGCACCTTCACCCAGAGATCGCGCATCAGATAGACGCGGATCACGACATTGATGGCCAGCGCGAACAGGAGATAGCCAAGACCCAGGAACACCAGGAACGGAATGCTCCTGGCAAATTCCTGGCTCGCGAAGAGTTCCTTGAGCGGCGTTGCGCTCATGCTGGCGACCAGCACCGCCGAGAGCGCGAGCCAGGCCGCGAAGACGAGGCTGAGCACGACGATCCACCCGATCACTTTCCAATAGAGCCCGATCAGCGCGCCGCGCTTCAGCGTCGATTCCAGCCGCACGCCGCCGAAGCGGATGCCGGACAGCCACCATCGCCATTCGACCGCTTTGTAGGCGCCGTAGATGAAGGGCGCGAGCGGCACGATGTAGACTGCCACCGGCACCAGCAGCCAGAGCCACCAGCCGCGCTTGAAGAACTCCCAGCCGCGCCCCTCGAAACTGCCTTGCAGGTCGCCATAGTAGGAATGGCGCATCTTGTAGCGCTCGAGCGCTGCGGCGCGCCACGGCAGGGCGAGACCGAGGGTGACGATCACCACGAGTCCCCACAGCGCCGAGAGCCCGGCATAGGCCCAGCCGGAGCCGCTCATCCAGAAGCGCACGCCGCGCCACACCGTCCGCGTCAGGCGGTAGCGGCGCGCGCGAAAGATCGCGAACTGGCCGAACAGATAGAAGAACGCCACCAGCGGAAGGCTGGCGAAAGCCTGGGCGCGCTCGGCCTCGAGGCCAACCAGGAAATAAGCAAGGTAAACAGGCACCAGGATCGCGAGTGCGACCAGAAAGCCGATCAGAAGCTCCTTGCCGCGGCCGGTATATTCGGCGGCGTCGCCGTCGATCTCGGTGTTCGACCAGAGATGACGGCGCATGTCGGTCGCCAGCCAGAACCGGTAAAAGCCGAGCGTGACGAATTCGAGCCCGGCGCCGCGCTTGACCAGCTCGAAGAATTCGCGGCGGCTGCCCGTGAAGGCCACCGGCATCCGCGGCGGAACAGACGGAGGCGGCGGTTGCGGGGGCCCAATCGGGGTCCAGCTCATCTCGTGCACGGGGATCAACTCCAGGCGGTGTCTGCGGATCGCACAGAACCACATATTTATCAAAGGAAGTGTGATCGAGATTTCACGGGGGAGTCGAGCGCGAAGCGATTCGCTTGCCGCGCAGATAATAGAGGTATCCCGTGCTGTCATTCCGGGGCGACGCAAAGCGTCGAACTATGATGTGCAATTGCACATCAGAGAATCCATTTCACCACTTGTGCAGGCGGAGAAATGGATTCCGGGCTCGCGCCAAGAGGCGCGCCCCGGAATGACGAGGGGTGATGTGTGGCGACAGCGCCGTAGCCCGGCTGGAGCGGAGCGTAACCCGGGGCCTCTGTAATCGTGGATACAGACCCGGGTTGCGCTTCGCTCCACCCGGGCTACGCCTGCTACGCGGTCTTCTCGAACAGTTCGCGGCCGATCAGCATGCGGCGGATTTCGCTGGTGCCGGCGCCGATCTCGTAGAGCTTGGCGTCGCGCAGCAGGCGGCCGGTCGGATAGTCGTTGATGTAGCCATTGCCGCCGAGGAGCTGGATGGCGTCGAGCGCGCATTGCGTCGCCTTCTCGGCGGCATAGAGGATGGCGCCGGCGGCGTCCTCGCGCGTGGTCTCGCTGCGGTCGCAGGCTTTCGCCACCGCATAGACATAGGCGCGCGAGGCATTCATCGTGGTGTAGATGTCGGCGACCTTGCCCTGCACGAGTTGGAAGGTGCCGATCGGCTGGCCGAACTGCTTGCGCTCGTGCACATAGGGCATCACCACGTCCATGCAGGCCTGCATGATGCCGATCGGGCCCGCGGCCAGCACCGTGCGCTCATAGTCGAGGCCGCTCATCAGCACGTTCACGCCGCGGCCGACTTCGCTGAGCACGTTCTCCTCCGGAACCTCGCAATCCTCGAACACGAGCTCACAGGTGTCGGAGCCGCGCATGCCGAGCTTGTCGAGCTTCTGCGCGGTGGAGAATCCCTTCATACCCTTCTCGATGATGAAGGCGGTGATGCCGCGCGGCCCGCCGTTCGGATCGGTCTTGGCATAGACCACCAGCGTGTCGGCGACGGGGCCGTTGGTGATCCACATCTTGTTGCCGTTGAGCACGAAGCGGTCGCCCTTCTTCTCGGCGCGGGTCTTCATCGAGACCACGTCGCTTCCGGCGCTCGGCTCGGACATCGCGAGCGAGCCGACATGCTCGCCGGAGATCAGCTTGGGCAGATATTTCCGCTTCTGCGCCTCGTTGCCGTTGCGGCGGATCTGGTTGACGCAGAGGTTGGAATGGGCGCCGTAGGACAGGCCGACGGAAGCGGACGCGCGCGAGATCTCCTCCAGCGCGACGCAGTGCTCGAGATAGCCGAGACCAGAGCCGCCATACTCCTCCTCGACCGTGATGCCGTGCAGGCCAAGCGCGCCGATCTTCGGCCAGAGGTCGCGCGGGAACTGGTTGGTGCGGTCGATCTCGGCGGCGCGTGGGGCGATCTCGTTGCTCGCGAAATCGCACACGGTCTCGCGGATCGCATCCGCGGTCTCGCCCAGGTCGAAATTGAACATCCGTTGCGCGTTGGGAATCATGGTGGGCGGCCTCCAGAATGGCTTGTTGCCCTAGGCTTATTCGCTGCCGAAGAGCTTGTCACGAGGGAGGTTTCTTCTTCCGCTCCCCGCACCGCCGTCATTCCGGGGCGACACCACCGGGTCCGCGCGAAGCGCGGCCCGATGACAGGCTCCGCGTCGAGCCCGGAATCCATTTCTCGGCCCGCATATGCGGCTGAATGGATTCCGGGCTCGTCCTTCGGACGCCCCGGAATGACGGGGCTGGTAGAGATGAATTCGCGGAGCGAGCCGGAATTGTGGCCGCCGCAGGCCGATCGAGGTGGAAGCCGATGCGGCCAAATGTGCCAAACTCGCCCTTGCCCTGCGCGGCGTGACGGGTTGTAATTCCCGGAAAATGCGCCCGGCGGAACAACCGGACCGGGACGATCCAAGGAGATACGCCATGCACGGGACGGTCGATCGCCTCAAGAACGAAACCCAGGAGGCCGCCCGCGAGCGGGCCTATTCGATCCCGCTGGATCAATTCGATCCCAGCGACCCCGAACTGTTCCGCAGCGATTCGTTCTGGCCCTATTTCGACCGGCTACGCCGGGAGGAGCCGGTGCACTATTGCCGGGACAGCCTGTTCGGGCCCTATTGGTCGGTGACCAAATATAACGACATCATGGAGATCGAGACCAACCATTCGGTGTTCTCCTCGGCAGCCTCGCTCGGCGGCATCACCATCCGCGACATCGCCCTCGACCTGCGCCGCGAAAGCTTCATCGCGATGGACCAGCCGCGGCACTCGGCGCAACGTCGGACCGTGGCGCCGATGTTCACGCCGACACATCTCGACGAGCTCGCGATCAACATCCGCAAGCGCTCGACCGAATGCCTCGACAATCTGCCGCGCGGCGACGTGTTCGACTGGGTCGACAAGGTCTCGATCGAATTGACCACGCAGATGCTGGCGGTGCTGTTCGATTTCCCCTGGGAAGACCGGCGCAAGCTGACGCGCTGGTCCGACGTCGCCACCACCCTTCCGGGCGCCGGCGGGCTGGTCGCGACCGAGGACGAGCGGCAGGCCGAGCTCATGGAATGCGCCAGCTATTTCTCGCGACTGTGGAAGGAACGGATCGACCAGCCGCCGAAGAGCGACCTGCTCTCGATGATGGCGCACAGCCCGGCGACCCGCGACATGGATCCGAAGAACTTCCTCGGCAATCTGATCCTCTTGATCGTCGGCGGCAACGACACCACGCGCAACACGCTCTCCGGCAGCATCTATGCGCTGAACCGGAATCCGGACCAGTATCGCAAGCTGAAGCAGAATCCTGACTTGATCGACAGTTTCGTGCCGGAGGTGATCCGCTGGCAGACGCCGCTGGCGCATATGCGGCGCACCGCGCTTGCCGACATCGAGTTCCATGGCAAGCAGATCCGGAAGGGTGACAAGGTCGTGATGTGGTACGTCTCGGGCAATCGCGACGAAGATGTGATCGAGCGCCCCTATGAGTTCATCATTGACCGCGCCCGTCCCCGCACTCACATTTCATTCGGGTTCGGCATCCATCGCTGCGTCGGCCTCAGACTTGCCGAATTGCAGTTGAAGATCATCTGGGAAGAGATCCTGAAGCGCTTCGATACGATCGAGGTGGTGGAGGAGCCGAAGCGCGTGTATTCGAGCTTCATCAAGGGATATGAGACGCTGCCGGTCCGCATCGCGAGCTAGCGCTTTTGGGAGTTGAGACAATGAACGTGCAGACTTCAGTCAGGGTCGACAAGAACGAGCTGATGCGCCTGGCGCGCGAGGAGGCCTATTCGACGCCGCTGAAGAATTTCCACCCGGGCGCGCCAAGGCTGTTCCAGAACGACACGTGGCAGCCGTGGTTCGAGCGGCTGCGCAAGGAAGAGCCGGTGCATTATTGCACCAACGCGCCGATCGAGCCCTATTGGTCGGTCACCAAATACAACGACATCATGCATGTCGACACCAGCCACGGCATCTTCTCCTCCGATGCGAGCCTGGGCGGCATCGGCATCCGCGACATGCCGGTCGGCTACGACTGGCCGAGCTTCATCGCGATGGACCAGCCGAAACACTCGGCGCAGCGCAAGACGGTGTCGCCGATGTTCACGCCGACGCACCTGGACGAGCTTGCCAAGCTGATCCGCGAGCGTTCGCAGAAGGTGCTGGACGGCCTGCCGCGCAACGAGACCTTCAACTTCGTCGACCGCGTCTCGATCGAATTGACCACGCAGATGCTGGCGACGCTGTTCGACTTCCCCTGGGAAGAGCGGCGCAAGCTGACACGCTGGTCCGACGTTGCCACCGCGCTGCCCAAGAGCGGCATCGTGGACTCGCCGGAGCAGCGGCGCAAAGAGATGGACGAATGCTACGCCTATTTCGCAAAACTCTGGAACGAGCGCGTCAATGCGGCGCCGCGCAACGATCTGCTGTCGATGATGGCGCATAGCGATGCGACTCGGCACATGGACCCCGACAACCTCATGGGCAATCTCATCCTGCTCATCGTCGGCGGCAACGACACCACGCGCAACACCATGACCGGCTCGGTGCTGGCGCTGAACGAGAATCCGGAGCAGTACGAGAAACTCCGGTCAAACCCTGAATTGATCGATTCCATGGTGCCGGAAGTGATCCGCTGGCAGACGCCGCTCGCCCATATGCGGCGCACGGCATTGGTCGATACCGAGCTCGGCGGCAAGACGATCAAGAAGGGCGATCGCGTCGTGATGTGGTACGTCTCGGGCAACCGCGACGAGGAAGTGATCGACCGGCCCAACGAGTTCATCATCGACCGGCCGCGGCCGCGCACGCATCTGTCGTTCGGCTTCGGCATCCACCGCTGCGTCGGCATGCGGCTCGCGGAGCTGCAATTGAAGATCATCTGGCAGGAGATGCTGAAGCGGTTCGACCGCATCGAGGTGGTCGGTGATGTCAGGCGGATCTATTCCAGCTTCATCAAGGGCTACGAGACGCTGCCGGTGCGTATTCCGGGGTGACGCTGTGTAGCGTGTAGCCCGGATGGAGCGAAGCGTAATCCGGGATCATTCTGTACGCGGAAAAAGCGCCCCGGATTGCGCTTCGCTCCATCCGGGCTACGGGTATCTTTCCGCCGCTATAAAAACCCGGCATGACAGGCTGAACCAGATGCGAAGGGAAGGTCGCGCGGGCTTGTCCTAAGTCTCCCGCGGTTGGCGCGCGCCGCAACGGCGTTACGCCAGCCTGATGTCCCAGAGGCCTTCCTTGCGGCAGGCGGCGACCTCCTCGCGCAACAGCGCGGTGACGGCGGTGGTCGCGATCGAGGCCGGACGATCGATCGGAGAGGCAATGATCAGCTCACGCGACAGCGGCTTTGCGATCGCCGCGGTTTCCAGCCGGCCATCGGCGACTTCGCTCCGCACCGACGACGGCGGCAACAGCGCGAAGCCGAGCCCCTCCTCGACCAGGCTGGTGAGCACGCGGAAGGAATCCGCCTCGAGCTGGACATCGAGCTTGATCTTCTTCAACGCCGCGGCGTGCTCGATCAGGGCGCGGAGCCCATGCGAATGACTGGGCAGCACCAGGCGCTGGCGGAGCAGCCAACCGATCTCGACCTGCTTCTTGCGCGACAGACCGCAACCGCGAGGGCCGACGGCGATGATCTGGTCGCGGCCGAGCGGCTGCGCCGCAAGATGCAGGTCCGCGGTGCGGCCGTAAATGATCGAAAGATCCATCTCGCCGCGGTGCAGCCATTCGATCAGGTGGCCGCTATAGCTCTCGACGATCCGCAGCGAGATATCAGGGAAATTTTCCACGCAGCGGCGGGCGAAGCGCGCCGAGAGCACGCAGCTCACCGTCGGCACCAGGCCGAGCACCACGCGGCCCGAGGGCGGGCCCTGCGCCGACTGGATGTCGTCGCGGATCTGGTCGACCTGGCGGACGATGCCGGAGGTGCGCGCGAGCAAAAGGCGCCCGGCATCGGTCAGCACCATGCCGCGGCCGTTCCGCGTGAACAGCTCGGTGCGCAGCTCATGCTCGAGCAGCTTGATCTGCCGGCTCAGCGCCGGCTGAGCTATGCGCAGCGTGTCGGAGGCCTTGCTCAGGCTCCCGAGTTCCGCGACGCAGGTAAACGTCCTAAGCTGGCGGAAATCCATGCTTGCCAATCTTGGAATGCTACTTCATACGCTATAACAAAAGAGCATAGGGAGTTTACGCTGGCGCCACAATGGTCCGCCGCGCCTTTCACATCCGCCATCCCTTAAACGAACGCGCCGGTGATTTCCGATGACCGCACAAGAACAACATGACGACTATTCCGATATCCGCGATGCGGTGGCAAAACTCTGCGCGCAGTTTCCCGGCGAATACTGGCGCAAGCTCGATCGGCAGATGGCGTATCCGAAGGAATTCGTCGATGCGTTGACCGAGGCCGGCTACCTCTCGGTCCTGATCCCCGAGGAATACGGCGGCGCGGGGTTGAAGCTCTCCGCGGCGGCGGCGATCCTGGAGGAGATCCAGCGCGCGGGGTGCAATGGCGGCGGCTGCCACGCGCAGATGTACACGATGGGCACGGTGTTGCGACACGGCAATGCCGAACAGAAGGCGAAATATCTGCCGAAGGTCGCGAGCGGCGAATTGCGGCTGCAGGCCTTTGGCGTGACCGAGCCGACCAGCGGCACCGATACGTCGTCGCTGAAGACTTTTGCAAAGCGTGATGGCGACCACTACGTCGTCAACGGCCAGAAGATCTGGACCAGCCGCGCCGAGCATTCCGACCTGATGATCCTGCTCGCGCGAACCACGCCGAAGGAGCAGGCGAAGAAGCGGACCGATGGCTTGTCGGTGTTCATCGTCGATATGCGCGAGGTCAAGGGCAAGGGGCTGGAGATCCGTCCCATCCGCACTATGATGAACCACGCGACGACGGAAGTGTTCTTCACGGACATGCGGGTGCCGGCGGAAAACCTGATCGGCGACGAAGGCAAGGGTTTCCGCTACATCCTCTCCGGCATGAATGCCGAGCGCATCCTGATCGCGGCCGAATGCATCGGCGACGCCAAATGGTTCATCGCCAAGGCGACCAACTACGCCAAGGAACGCGCCGTGTTCGGCCGGCCGATCGGCCAGAATCAAGGCATCCAGTTCCCGATCGCAAAAGCCTATGCCTCGATGCGCGCGGCCGAACTGATGGTGAAGGAAGCTACCCGCAAATACGAGGCCGGGCTCGATTGCGGCGCGGAAGCCAACATGGCGAAGATGCTGGCGGCGGATGCGTCCTGGGAAGCGGCCAATGCCTGCGTGCAGACCCATGGCGGCTTCGGCTTTGCCGAGGAATACGACGTCGAGCGCAAGTTCCGCGAGACCCGGCTGTACCAGGTGGCGCCGATCTCGACCAATCTGATCCTGTCCTTTGTCGCCGAGCATGTGCTCGGCATGCCCCGCTCCTATTGAGGTGAGATGCATGCTGCCGCTCGAGGGACTGACCGTCGTCGCCGTGGAGCAGGCGGTGGCCGCGCCGTTCTGCTCGTCGCGCCTGGCCGACGCCGGCGCGCATGTGATCAAGATCGAACGCCCCGAGGGCGATTTCGCCCGCGGCTATGACGCCGCCGCCAAGGGCCAGAGCAGCTATTTCGTCTGGCTCAACCGCGGCAAGGATTCGGTCGTGGTCGATCTTGCGACCAAGGAAGGCCGCAGCTCGCTGGAGGAACTGATCGCGGGCGCCGACGTGCTCTTGCAGAATCTGAAGCCGGGCTCGATGGACAAGCTCGGCTTCACGCTTGCGCGGCTGCGCAAGGATTATCCAAAGCTGATCTGCTGCACCATCACGGGTTATGGCGACGAAGGGCCGTATGCGCAGCGCAAGGCCTATGATCTCCTGATCCAGGCCGAAAGCGGATTGGCCTCGATCACCGGCGGACCGGATGGCGCCTCGCGCGTCGGGATGTCGATCGTGGACGTTGCGACCGGCGCGACGGCGCATGCGGCGATCCTGGAAGCGCTGATTGCGCGCGGGCGCACTGGCAAAGGCGCCGACATCCGCATCTCCATGTTCGACGTGATGGCGGACTGGCTGACGGTGCCGCTGCTCAATGCCGAGGACGGCAAGGCGCCGAAACGCATGGGCCTCGCCCATCCCTCGATCGCGCCTTACGGCGTATTCCGCTCCAGGGATGGCAAGGAGATCCTGATCTCGATCCAGAGCGAGCGGGAATGGAAGAAGCTGTGCGCCGAGGTGCTGGGACAGCCGCATCTGCCAAACGATCCGCGCTTCGCCAACATGGTCGAGCGCGTGCGCAACCGTGCGCAGACCGATAAGACTGTCGGCGACGCCTTTGCCAAGCTGACGCGCGATGAGCTGCTGCAGAAATTGGCGGATGCTGACATCGCCTTCGCCGAGGTCAACACCATGGCCGATCTCGCGCAGCATCCACATCTGCGCCGGATCGAGGTCGACACGCCGAATGGCCGCGTCGCCTATCCGGCGCCGGCTGCGATTGTCGTCGGCGAACCGCGCCACTATGGCGCGGTGCCGGCGATCGGCGAACAGACCAGCGCCGCAAAGTCCTCTCCTGCCCGGGCCAAATCGTCATGAGCGAACAACTCGACCTCGAGCATCTGCGGCAATGGATCGGCCGCACCACTGAGGCTTCCGACATCGTTAGTGCGCAACTCGTGAAAGGCCTGCGCGCGACGCTGTTCCAGGAGATCGGCGAGCCGAAGACGGGCGATGCCGCGCCGTTCACGGTGCATTGGTGCCTGGCGCAGCCGGTGTTTCCGATGTCGCAGCTCGGCCCCGACGGCCACCCGACCCGCGGCGGCTTCCTACCGCCGGTGCCGCTACCGCGCCGGATGTGGGCCGGCGGCGAGCTCGAATTCCTCGACACGCTGCGCGTCGGCGACGAGCCCAAGCGCATCTCGCGCATCTCCGACGTGAGCTTGAAGAGCGGCTCGACTGGCACGCTGTGCTTCGTCTCCGTGCAGCACGACGTGACGACCCCGCGCGGGCTCGCGATCCGCGAGCGGCAGGACATCGTCTATCGCGAGATGACGAGCACGCCAGCAGCCGCGCCCGCGAAGGCTCCGCCCCCGCCGCCGGTGGCAAAGCACCGCGAGAGCCACATGGCCGATCCGGTGCTTCTGTTCCGCTATTCGGCACTGACCTTCAACGGCCACCGCATCCATTACGATCGCGACTATGTCACCAAGGTCGAGGGCTATCCGGGCCTGATCTTCCACGGACCGCTGCAGGCGGCGTTCATCATCGAGCTGGCCGCAAAGCTTCATGGCGGAAAGCCGCCGAAGAAGTTCAGTTATCGCGGCGTGCAGCCGCTGTTCGAAGGCAGCGAGTTCTCGGTCAATGCCAATGAGAATGGCGAAGGCCTGGAACTGTGGACGGCGAATGCCGAAGGACAGCCGACGATGAAGGGCATGGCGACGTGGTAGAAAGCCGTCATTGCGAGCGCAGCGAAGCAATCCATGCCTCCACTCGCGGATAGATGGATTGCTTCGCTGCGCTCGCAATGACGGAGTAAAACAATAAAGTTGGGAGAATCGCCTGATGTCGTCCCGCAAGCCTGCCGCCACCAACAGCAAAGCCGTCACGGTCAAGGACGCGACGTTCGGTTTGCTACGCGCCTTCGGCATCAAAAAAGTGTTCGGCAATCCCGGCTCGACCGAATTGCCGTTCCTGAGCGACTGGCCCGACGACATCGACTATGTGCTGGGACTGCAGGAATCCTCCGTCGTCGGCATGGCCGACGGCTATGCCCAGGCGACGCGGAACGCCGGCTTCGTCAACCTGCATTCGGCAGCCGGCGTCGGGCATGCGCTCGGCAATGTCTTCAATGCCTACCGCAACCAGACGCCGCTTGTGATCACGGCGGGCCAGCAGGCGCGCTCGATCCTGCCATTGCAGCCATTCCTCTACGCCGAACGCGCCACCGAATTCCCGCAGCCTTATGTGAAATGGGCCGTCGAGCCGGCGCGGCCTGAGGACGTGCCCGGCGCGATCGCGCGCGCCTACTACATCGCGATGCAGCCGCCCTGCGGGCCGACTTTTGTCTCAGTGCCGGTCGACGACTGGAACCGGCCGACGCAGCCGGTCGAGGCGCGCCAGATCAGCCGCGAGATCGGGCCCGATCCGGCGGCGATGAAAGCGTTGGTCGCCGCGCTCGCCGAGAGCAAGCGCCCTGCCCTCGTGGTCGGCCCCGCCGTCGACCGCGCGCAGGCCGTCGATCTCATGGTTGAGGTCGCGGAGAAGACGAAGGCCCTGGTGTGGGCGAGCCCGTTCTCGGCGCGCTGCTCGTTCCCTGAGCGGCATCCGCAATTTGCCGGCTTCCTGCACGCTTCCCCCGGGCAGTTGTCAGAGGCGCTGCGCGGGCACGACCTCGTGGTCGTGATCGGCGCGCCGGTGTTCACCTTCCATGTCGAGGGCCACGCCGCGATCTTCGATGGCGCGACCACACTGTTCCAGATCACCGACGATGCAAACGCCGCTTCGTTCACGCCAGCCGGCAACAGCATCATCGGCACGGTGAAGCCATCGCTCGCGATGCTGCTCGAACTGTTGCCCGAGACCGGGCGGCCCGCACCAGTGGGCCGCACGCTGCCGCCCGTGCCCGCGGCCAGCGATCCGATCCCCGCCGAGTTCCTGATGCATTCGCTTGTCGCCGCGATGGGACCGAATGACGTGCTGGTGGAAGAGGCTCCGTCGCATCGCCTGGCGATGCAGAAGTTCATGCCGATGCGCGGGCAGGACAGTTTCTACACCATGGCGAGCGGCGGCCTCGGCTACAGCCTGCCGGCCGCGGTCGGCATGGCGCTCGGCCGCTCCGGCTGTCGCATCGTCTGCCTGATCGGCGACGGCTCGGCGATGTATTCGATCCAGGCACTATGGACCGCGGCGCAGCGCAAGCTGCCGATGACCGTGGTGGTGCTCAACAATTCAGGCTACGGCGCGATGCGCTCGTTCAGCCAGGTGATGCAGGTGCGCAACGTGCCGGGGCTCGAATTGCCCGATATCGATTTCGTCAGGATCGCCGAAGGCATGGGCTGCCACGCGGTGCGCGTGACGAAAGCCGCGGAGCTTCCGGCTGCGCTGAAACTCGGGCGTTCGCATGACGGCACGAGCCTGGTCGAGGTGGTCGTGGATTCCGCGGTGCCGCTGCTCTACACGCAGAAGAGCTAACGTTTCTCAGCACGAATTCTGCGTCCCCCACAGCACGGCCAGCCGACCCATCTCGTGCGGTCGCGCAAGTCAGCTTGGTGTGCTCTCACCGATCAGTTTGAGATCGATCCTGTCGATCAGCTCAGAACGGGCCAACTCCGCGGCGCTGATGGCGGCCGACGTCTGTTGCAACGTACTGACATTCGATCCGAGCGATACGATTCCGCCCAATACCAGGGCTATCGATCCAATGGCAGCGACTTGATTAGGCCCGAACAGGCCGAGCACCATGGCGATCAGCAATGCGATACCGCCTGCGATTGCAACCTTCGAAACCAAAATGATCTTTCCGCATCGCTCGGCGACTTCGGCAAGCTGCTCGAGCCGAGCTTCGATCATTGAAATCTCGTCGATGGGCTCGTCTTCAGTCATCGAACTCAAGATCTTAATCCAGAGATCACGAATCTATCAGGTTTTTACAAAGCAGACGATCTCCCAGCGCGCAAGCGGGGGAACTTGTCAAAAATGAAGAGAAACTGCAATCCGGAACTGTTCAACCCGGATCGCGTTAATCTTTCCCGCGGGCTGCATTTTGTCTCAGATTTTCACAACCGTTCATGGAGGTGACGATGCGAGCGATCATTGCGTTTGCCTGTCTTGCAATCCTCGCAAAGCCAGCACTCGCCCAACAGCCGCTCGACATCCAGACGCTTGCCGTCGGCCCTTGGACGATAGCGACAACATATAAAGCCGATAAGTTTGAGAACTGCACTATGACGCGATCCAGCGAGGGTCTAGGCATCATGTTCGTACGCAACCAGGAAGGCCTTCTGCTATCTCTCGATTCGCCCAAATGGAGGCTTGAACGGGGTAAGGCCTATTCCGTTCGCCTGTCTACGGGTTCGCGCTCGGTCGACGCGAAGGCCCTGGCGGAATCGAAATCAGTGACGATCGCGCTGGCCGACGCGCCGTTTAACGAGCGATTGCGAATCGCCAACGTTCTCGAAGTTCGAGGCGAAGGGATGACTCTCCGTCTGCCGCTAGATGGAAGTGCGGCAGCGCTTGAACGTCTTGATGTGTGTTTCGATAAGAATCTTCGACAGAGCCCGGAATCCAACCCGTTCGTTGCACCCACCAGAAGGCCTTGAGTTGCGCTGGTTAGTTGCCCTGCATTTTCTCCCTCTATCCGACTCTGCGGGCGGGTGTCGCGCAAACCAGATGGCGTCGCGCACTAATCGGAAAATCTGTCCTGGGAGATGGCGACCCCAGCGCTTTCCCGGAGCCGCTTTCGAGTTATGGCGTCACGATGTTGAACCAAAAATATTGGTTGAGATCGACAAGATAGCCCATGAACTCACCGAACTTCGCCTGGTTACCGGCAAACTTGACCTGCCCGGTCTTGACCGCGTCCTCGAACGACACCTGCTTGGTCAATACCTTGGTCAAAGTGGTACGATCCACGGTTACGGTGACATCGGCCTTGGGATTGGTGTAATCGGGCCAATGGTTGAGCACGGAGTTCTCCAGGAAGAGCGCGTGCTTCTCATTGATGTCAGGGAATATCCAGTCGATCGCAAGCGTCTTGCCGTCCGCCTTCCTGGCATCCAGCTGCACGCCCATGTAACCGAACAATAGCTCAGGCGACATGCTGGCAACGATGTCGGCGCTGGCTGGATTGCCTGTCGCCCGTTTCTTGACGCCATGCCGAAGCTCATCGGTGCCTGTCAGATAGAAGCCCCGCCAGGGACCGGATTCCGCCTGATAACCCATCTGTTCCAGGATATCGGCTTGCAGATTCTTCGCCTCCTGATTGTCAGGCTGGGCAAACACCAGGTGGTTCACCAGTTCGGCGCCCCATCGATAGTCGCCCTTCTCGAAGGCCTCGCGTCCGAGCTTCATGACAGCGTCGGGTCCACCCATCGCCGCGACATACTTGCCTGCGACTTCGACCGGTGGCAGCGGGTTCAAGGTCGCGGGGTTGCCGTCGAAATATCCCAGATAAAAATTGTAGACGGCACGCACGTTATGGCTTTGGGTGCCGTAGTAACCTTGGCTCGCCCAGTGATTGGCGAGCGATTGAGGCAACGTCACGAGGCCCGGCAACTCCCTCATGGTGTAACCCATGTTCGCGTAGTGCAGGGTCTGGTCGTGCATGAATTTGTAGGTGTCGCGCTGCACCTTTAGCAGCTGCGTAATTTCGTTATTCCCCCAGGTGGGCCAATGGTGCATCGTGATCTGCACGTCATACTGATCACCCCACATCTGAAGGGCCTGGTTCAGGTACATCGGCCACAGCCGCGCGTCCCGTGTCTTGGCGCCGCGCAGCGTATAGAGATTGTGCATCGTGCGCGTGGCATCCTCGGCTGTATTGA
Organism: Bradyrhizobium sp. LeoA1Lang; assembly: GCF_055413685.1. Classification (NCBI taxonomy): domain Bacteria; kingdom Pseudomonadati; phylum Pseudomonadota; class Alphaproteobacteria; order Hyphomicrobiales; family Nitrobacteraceae; genus Bradyrhizobium; species Bradyrhizobium sp. LeoA1Lang. The sequence continues at coordinate 15,945 of NZ_JBVAPG010000066.1, forward strand.
TCAACTTGAACTTCGGCAGATACCACATCATCTCAGCCGGAGCCTCCGAGCCCGGCGCCAATAGGAACTCGTACTCAATGCCATCGATGACCCGCTTCTCGCCGGTCTTCGTGATCAGATCTGTCGGCGCGATCAGCGTGACTCTGCCGCTCGATGTCGTGACGCCCAGCCCTGCCGTCACTGAGCCCTGCGGTCCGGGCGCAACCAGGTTTCCGTACATATAGGACGCACGGCGTCCCATGGCCTGGCCTGCAAACAGGTTCTCGGCGACGAAGTTCTCGAGAAAACCTTCGGGCGCGAAAATCCTGACCTTGCCCGACTTCACGTCGGCTTCGTCGACGATGCCCCGCACGCCGCCGGCGTGATCGACGTGGGAATGCGAATAGATCACGGCCACGACCGGCTTTCTCGGCCGATTTTGGTAGTAAAGGTCGAGTGCAGCGCGCGCAGTTTCGGCCGATATCAAGGGATCGTATATCGTAAGGCCCTGCTCACCCTCGATGATGGTCAGGTTCGACAGGTCCGCGCCACGCACCTGATAGACACCCGGAACCACTTCATAGAGGCCAGCTTCCATCAGAAGCTGCGACATGCGCCAAAGGCTCGGATTGACGGTGTCGGGCGCGGCCGCGCCATCCTTGATGAAACCAGTGAACCTCGAGAGATCCCAAACAATCCTGCCATTCCTGTCCTTGATGACACCGCTATCGGGCAATCGCGCGATCAGGCCACGCTTGGCATTTGCGAAATCCGCATTGTCTGACCATGGCAATGAGGCCGTGGATTTCTTGTTGAACTCCAGCGTGGATGGCGACGCCGGCTTGGAATCGCCGGAAGTCTGCGCCTGCGCAATCGTAGCCGCTAGCGCCAAGATCAATCCTGCGGCCATGACACGGAAGGCGTACTGGGTGTAGGAGCCCGGCAACGACCGGCAGCTTGAGATGATCGTTTGCGTCAATGTCGCTCTCCTTCGTCCTGCTGCATCGATTGCCATTATCATCAAGGTCGTCAGTCAATGGGCAACGCAGGCGCGCTTCTCCGAATTTTCGGCAGTCTTCGTGTGCTCTTCTATCGGGAGCAGGGAAGCGATCCTATGCAACTTCGGCAATCGGCCAACGATTCGGATCTTGGCCTCCGACGGGCCATAGCCTGTAATCGGCAAGCCTAGCGCGTGATTGGTTGAATCGGCCCGTCCACGCGTTCACCTCTCCCGCCTGCGGGAGAGGTCGGCGCGTAGCGCCGGGTGAGGGCTCTTTCCGCGCAAAGATAATCTCTGTTCTTTTCGCGAAGACACCCTCACCCAGACCCTCTCACCCCGACCCTCTCCCGCAAGCGGGAGAGGGAGCCCAGCAGCGATCGCGGATGCAATTCGACCTGATCTCATCGCGCTCTAGCCGAATATTACTATGCAGTTTGTCCTGCGATCGCATCTCAGCCGACGGCTGGATGTCAAAATGCCGAGCTGGTCTCACTCCAGGATGAAAGTGCGCGGCTCGAACTCCCCCCGCCCGCCGGGAGTCCGGCACGTAGACCGCTATGCAGCGTTGGCCCCTAGCGCCGCCCTTTGGCCGAGTAGCCCTGCTTCCACGAGCGCTGCCCGAATACGCGCGATTTCCGCATCCGTTATCTTGACCAAAGGCGGGCGCACCACGGCACGAGGCAGTTTTCCAAGCAGCACCAAAGCTTCCTTCATGCGGTTATGCATATCGACGAAAGGATCGGCGTAGAACACGCGCGCCAATGGATAAATCCGGTCGTTGAGCCGGCGGCCTTCTGCAAGATCGTTGGCCTGTACCGCGCGATAGAGCATGGCTTGAAGATCGGCGATGACGCTGCCGCTGCCGGACAGCAAGCCATTGCAGCCCAGCACCAGGGAACTCAAGAGCCATGCACTGTTGGTCGACAGCACGTTGATGGTGTGCTTGCGGCCCTGCAAGGCGCGAATCTGGCTCTCGTGCTGCGGCACCAGTGGCGTCCAGTCCTTGATTGCGCGGATCGTAGGCACCTCATCGAACAGTCGCTCCAGCGTCGCCGCCGGATAGCCCTGCCCAGTCGCCAATGGATATTGAAACACGATCATTGGCAGGTCGGACGCGTCGCGGAGGTCTTGAAATGGGCCAGCGCCATCTCGGCCGATTGGCCAAGCGTGAACGGCGCCGGCGGGAACACCAGCAGCGCCGAAGCTCCGCCGGCCTGCGCCTGCCGCGCGATCCGCGCCGCCTCCAGGCTGCCGTCTGCCCAGACCCCATGGATGATCGGCAAAATGCTGCCGACTTCCTCGCCCGTGATCTCCATAACACGACGCTGCTCGTCCCTCGTGCAGGACGCGACCTCAGTGGAGTGAGCGTTGATCGTGATCGCCGACAGTCCCTGCACCGCCGCGACATCGCGCAAGTGAGATCGGAAGCTCTGCTCGTCGATCGACAGATCCTCGTGGAACGGCAACAGCACCGCGGGGATCACACCTTGAGGCACGAAATCCGGATACCGGCCCATCTGTCGTCTCCTTCAGGTTCCAACCGCAAGCCTAGCGCTTTCCCCGCCGATCAGCGAGTCACCCAATCGATTGGCTTGAATCGCCTTCTATCTCGCCCCTTTCGATGGTGAGGGTCACGTCGGCAAACGTCTCAAGCAGCTTCGGATTTGACTCCGTAATCAGCATCGTAATGTCTTTATCCTGCGAACGAAGCCGACGAAGCGCTTCGGCGTATCGCTGCGCGAGAACAGGTGCAAGTCCCTGAAATGGCTCGTCGAGAATAAGGAGCCGGGTACCCAGCATAAGCGCCCGACCGAGCGCGACCATCTTGCCTTGTCCGCCCGAGACCGATCCCGCCGGACGCCTGGCAAGCTCTTGCAGTTCCGGCAACACGGAGTAGGCCCGCTCCAGCCTTCGTCGTGTCTCTTGCAGGGAGAGCTTCGCAACGCGACCGGGCAGAAGGATGTTTTCCTCCACGGTAAAGGCTGAAAACAGGCGGCGGTCCTCAGGCGCGTAGCCGACGCCGAGCGATGGCCGGCGGTGCGGCGGAATCGGCCCGAGGTCCTCGCCTCCGAGCCGGATGGCGCCGATCGCTTTGGTGAAGCCCATGATGGTGCGAACGGTCGTGGTCTTGCCGGCACCGTTGCGCCCGATGAGCGCGGCGCTCGCTCCGGGCCTCAGCGCGAATGTGACATTGCGCAGCACCGGCGCATCGGCTATCGCGACGTTGACATTCTCGAAACTCAGCATCGGCGTCATATTCCGATCACCTGCTGCTGGACCTTCGGGTCCGCCAGAACCTCCGCCGGCGTGCCGACCTTCTGGATCTTGCCCACGTTCCACACGGCGACGCGGTGGGCGTAACGCTCCACCATGTCCATGTCGTGCTCGACGAAGACCGACGTGACCTTCTCCTTTGCGAGCGCGGCGGTGAGGATATCCATGATTTCGAGCTTCTCGGATGAGGCGACGCCCGAGGTTGGCTCGTCCATGAGCAAGAGCCTGGGCTTCAGCGCGAGCGCAAGCGCGATATCGACCAGCTTGCGCTGCCCTTCGGGTAGCTCTCGCGCCTTTCGTTCAGCATAAGACCTGACGCCGACGAGCTCCAGCAGCCGCTCCATTTCGGACGCCTCCGGCAGTCGCGAGAGAGCTTTGAAGCCTGACGGGTATCCCTGCCGCGAGGCGGCCGCGATCAGCATGTTTTCCATAACCGTCTGATCAAGGAAAAGCTGCGGAATCTGGAAGGCGCGAGCAATGCCAAGCTTGGTGATGGTCCGTGGAAGATGCGCAGTAATGTCCTGGCCGAGAAAAGTTACCGTACCGGCCTGCGGCCGGAGATAGCCCGTCGATATATTGAGGAACGTCGTCTTGCCGGCGCCGTTCGGTCCAATGATGGCAAGATTCTCGCCCTCATGGACCTCAAGGTTGATCCCATCAGCGGCGATAACCCCGCCGAACCGAATCTTGATGTCCTTGGCAGAGAGCAAAACGTCGGCCATCAGCGTCCCCCCTTCCCGGACTGACGATACCGTTGCCTGAGACCGATCAGCCCGTTTGGTGCGTAGAGGATGATGACGATCAGCACGACGCCGAGAATGAGCTGCCAGGAATCCGCGAGGTGAGCAGCCGCATAGAACCGAACCCACTCGAACATCGCGGCTCCCGCAAACGCACCGAAAGCATGGGCTCCGCCGCCGAGGATCGCGATGAACACGAACTCGCCCGACTTGGTCCAGAAACCAAACTCCGGCGTGGCGATCTGCTGGATGATTGCCACCAGCGTGCCGCCGATTCCGCCGAGGAATGCAGAGATCACGTACCCAATGAGCAGCACGCGGCGGGCCGACATTCCCAGATACTCGAGCCGGGTCTCGTTCGATTTGATCGCCCGCAGCATGTGCCCGAGCGGGCTCTCGAGGTAGCGTTGCACACCATAGAATGCCGCAGCAGCTATCAAAAGGCTCACGTAAAGAATGACGTACTGGAAGGTTTCCGGCGTGAAGACAAACCCCAGCAAGCCGGGACGCGCCACCCTGATGCCATCAGCACCATTGGTGTAGGGGAACATCTTCTCAAGAAGTGACCACAACACCATCGAGAACGCCAGATTGAGCATTCCGAAGAAGATTTCCCGGTAGCGGACCACGAACAGACCGACAATCAGGCCGAAGACCGTGGAAGATATGCCTCCGAGCACGAGATAAAGCAGGATATCGCCGCCGCCGATATATTTGCCCCAGAAGGCGGACGTGTAGGCGCCAATGGCGAAGAACATGGCGTGTCCGAAAGATACCTGTCCCGCCTGCAGCAACAGGACGATTCCGAGCACGACGATGCCTTTCGCGAGAATAAGCGCGAACAGCGTCGCCCAGCTCGACACGAACAGCGGTGCGACCGCGCTGACCAGAAAGAAGATGACTGCGGCCGTCGTGATCGGCTTGATGCGGCGCGTCATCAGATCTTTCTCACTTGGGTTGCGCCGAACAGTCCGTACGGACGCACCAGAAGCACCAGCACCATCAACAGATAAGGCACGAGGACTTCAAACTCCGGCTGGAGGTAGATGACAAAGGCGCGCGTCAGGCCGATCATGAGCGCGGTGAGAGCGGTGCCCTCGATCTGCCCGAGGCCGGCAGTTGCTGCGACCGCGAAAGAGAGCACGATCATGTCGGCGCCCATCCCGGGCACGAGTGATGTCGTCGGCGAGGCAAGCGCCCCGCCGAGCGCCGCCAAACTCGCGCCAATGATGAACGTAACGAAATAGACGCGCCTGGCGTCGATACCGATCGACGTGGACGCCTCGCGATCCTCCGTAACCGCCATGATCACTGCACCGGCAAGGGTGTGGCGCAGGAAGTAGCGCAGGCCGAACAGTGTCATCAGCGCCACGCCCGGCAGCAGGATGACCTGGTAGGACGTGTAGTTCACGCCGAACACGGTCACGTTCGGCAGCAGCTTCAAAGGCTCGGCCGCGAAGATCGGCTGCACGCCCCAGATCAAACGCTGCAGATTGTCCATGATCATGAAGGCAGCAAACGTGATCAGGAGCTGCAGCACATCGTCCCGTCCGTACAGCGGCCGCAGCAGAAAGCGCTCAATGAAGCCGCCGCAAACGACGCCGATCACGACGGAAGCAGCCAGCAGCGCGGGATAGGTGAGCCATGGCGACAGCGGCGCAACCTTGATGCTGAACGTCGCGGCGAGATAAGCGCCAAAGGCATACAGGGAGCCGTGCGCCACGTTCACTACGCGAAGCACGCCGAAGATTAGGCTTAGCCCGACGGAGACCAAAAACACCAGGGCGGCGTAGCTGATCCCGTCGAGGACGGCCAGTATGGCGAGAGTCGAGTTCATGGAGACCTTCAGGGAAGCCCGTCCCCGGAGAGCCGGAGGACGGGTCATGGAGCGCTATTGTTTGAAGGTCGGCACATCCATCTTGGCGAACTCCGGCTTGAGCGTCTTGAGCCACTCGACCGACCGCACACCCGCCGGGTTGGTGATCACCCTGGGGTCGAAGATCATCATGTTATCGAGCAGTTTGAAGTCGTAGCCTGGAAAGGACTTGGTGACACCGACAAGCTGGGCCTCTAGACCCTGATTGTCCTCGGGCCTCAGCGTGACCGGCCTGCCGAAGCCGGTTGCGAACTCTGTGCCGGCGGTCGCATCCACGACTTGCTCCCGCGTCGGCCAGTTGCCGCCGTTCGCCTTGATGGCCTTATCATAGGCCGTTTGCAACGCCTTGAACGCCTGCGCCATGTGATAGACCGGGTAGATCGGCCACGCGCCGGTCTTCGCCTTGAACGCTTCGTTAAAGGCTTTGAAGGCCGGATCGTTCTTCTTTTCCGGATGCAAGAACCAGTGATCCCCGCGTGCACCGACGATCAGGCCCTCCGGTAGATCCTTGCCCAATCGCTGGATTGACGATTCTCCGATGCCCAGCACGAATGTCGACTGCTGCAACAGGCCGCGTTGCCCCGCCTGGCGAACCAGAGTGTCGAGGTCACCGCCCCAGGCGGTCGTGAGCACGACGTCCGGTCGGAGCGCCAGCAGGCGGGAAACCTCGGTGGAATAGTCAGGCGCACCGAACTTCGGGAACAGCTCGGCAACCACCTGGACGTCAGGCTTCATCGCCTTCAACGCGGTGGAGAATATCTCCCAGCTTTCGCGGCCCCACGCATAGTCCTGATTGACGACAGCGATCGTCTTGAAGTCGGGCTTTGTCTTGAGGAGATAGATGAGCACCGCCAGCATCTCGGGAGTGCCGTTCGCCTGGGTCCGGAAATTGTAGCGGTACTTCTTCACCTCGAGAATGGAAGCAGCGCCGCAATCCCACATGAAGTTCATGACCTTGAGGTCTTCGGCAACCGGGACAAGCTGATTGCAGCTGCCCGAGGAGATTGCAGCGAACGTCGCGTCAACCTTGTCGTCCTGCACGATGCGCCGGTAGTTCGAGACCAATGCTTCGCCGCCGGCACCTTCGTCGATGAAGGAAAGTTTGACCGGCACTCCGCCGATTCCACCTTTCTTATTGAGATCCTCCGCGATCATCTCCGCCGCGGCCTTTGCCGGCACGCCGAAAACGGACGCCGGCCCCGACAGGAATGTTGCAATACCGATCTTGATTTCCTGGGGTTTACCCTGCGCAAGAGCGGCACCGGCAAGAATTGCAGTTGCAGCAGCCGCCGCAAGTGCGGTCTTGAAATATTGCATTGGAAGCCCTCCCTGGTCTTTTTCTCGACTTTATGTCTGGCCTGGTGGCCATTTTTCTTGCCGTAACGCTACTATAATTCGCGTCCTTTGCCAGCATTTACTGGCTGACCTCAGCAGCGCTTTTGACCGAGGCGGACCCCCGCGGGTCCGCGGTTGCACCGTTCCTGGAGGCACAGCGGACGCGACCTAAGCGAGCGTCGAGGTCCGCGCTGAAGCGTGGCCTCACGCATGATGGCATCAGCCTGGTCGAGGTGGTCGTGGATTCCGCGGTGCCGCTGCTCTACACGCAGAAGGGATAGCGGCCCGTAGCCCGGATGGAGCGAAGCGCAATCCGGAGCCGACAGCGCGTACGTTCTTCCCGGATTTCGCTTCGCTCCATCCGGGCTACGCTGGCTCTCTCAGGAAGCCAGGAAACCGCCGTCGGCCGCGAGCACGTGACCTACCACGTAGGATGCGGCGTCGGAGAGCAGCCAGACCACGGCTTCGGCAACCTCCTCAGGTTTTCCCATCCGCCGAAGCGGCAATCCTGCCGCGACAGCAGACATATCGCCGACGCCCGAACGGAGCATCATGTCGGTCACCACGCGGCCGGGCGCGATCGCATTGATCGTGACGCCGCGTGGCGCGGCCTCCATTGCGGCCGAGCGCATCAGCGAGATCGCCGCCGCCTTCGAAGCACAATAGAGCGAAAGCCCTGCATTTGGATTGCGGATGCCGCTCACCGACGTGTTGACGACGATCCGGCCCGCGCCTTGCGCGAACATGACCGGGAGCTGGTGGCGCAAGCATAAGAAGACCGAGCGGACATTGGCGTCGAATACCTCGTTGTAGACGGCGCTGCGCTGTTCCTCGATGCCCGCGCGACGCTCCTGGAAACCAGCATTGTTGAACGCCGCATCCAGCCTGCCGTATTGGTCGACCGCAGTCCGGACCAGTCGCTCGACCTCCTGCTCCTGCGTCACGTCCGTCCTGACCGCCAGAGCCTGTGCGCCGAGCGCTTGGCATTCGGCCGCTGCGGATTCGATTTCGGCTTCGCGCCTGCCGGCGATCAGGATCGCTGCCGCGCCTTCTTCGGCCATTTTTAGCGCGGTGGCCCGACCAATGCCGGTGCCGCCGCCTGTGACCAGGCAGACCTTGTCCTTCATTCGGTTCGCGACGGCATTCAAGCCGCCGGTTGCTGCCTCGCTCATCGGGCCGGACTCCGTTGTCTCGCTAATAGTTGTATGATACAACTATCGAGCCGGAGTCAAGCCATGCCTTTCCAAGACCTCTCCCTCATCGATGATATCCGCGCGGCCTCACGGCTGATGGTGCGCGAGCTTGGCTTCATGGAGCAGACGGTGGCCGCGACCGACTATCCACCGTCGGCCGTCCACACGATCCTGGAGATCGGCACAAGCGGTCCGCTGACCTCGGCCGAATTGTCCGACATCCTCCATTTGGAGAAATCGAGCGTCAGCCGCATGGTGCGCAAGCTGATCGAGTGCGGCGAACTGAAGGAAACCGTCGACGCCGACGATGCGCGCATCAAGCCGCTATCGCTGACGGCGAAGGGACGGCGCACGCTCGCAGCCCTGCATGATTTCGGCCGGCGGCAAGTTTCCGGCGCGCTCGCGCGTCTCAGCGAGGCCGAGCGAAGGGTCGTGCGCGATGGACTGATGACCTACGCACGCGCGCTTAGGGCCAGCCGCGACGACGACGCTGAATTGAAGCTGCGCAACGGACAGAGCCAGGACATTTGAATCATATCCAACCCGAGGCGTTCAACAAGGCAAATCGGATAACCGGCAGTTCCGAGATTGCTCTCCAAGCAGACACGACGCGCACATGCCGAAATCGACGCAAATGACCCATTCCGGACTCCGAAACGCATTCTGGAAATGCTAGGTTCGATCTCCCCTCACTAGGCGTCGACGTACTAGCGAGCGAACAGCTGGAGGGTTCTATGGGACTATTAGGACGGGTGCCGGCCTTGACCTTGATCGCTGTTATCGCGCTGAGCGTAACCAGCGACAAGTTTGCTAAAGCTCAGCAGCCAACCATAAAGCGCACTGATCTTCTCAAGACAGACCTGGCTGGTATGGAAGGCAAGGAAATGAATATTTGGACGGCTGCCCTCACGCCGGGAGCGCAAACTGGAAAACACCACCACCCGACACCCCGGTTCGTAGTTGTGCTCGAAGGTTCCGTGGTGGTGGAGATGGAAGGTAAGCCGCCACAGATCTTCAAGGCCGGTCAAGCATTCCAAGAACCGCCTGACGTCGTACATAACTTCAGGAATGCGAGCACGACGGAGCCGGCCAAAGCTATTGGAATCCAGTATGCTGGAAAGGGGCAACCTCTACAGGTCGATGATCATTAGTGTTTGTCCTTGTCAGGGTCACGAGCACGACTGCTGTGTCAATTCGTCGATGGTGGTCCGGTCCTGGCCCCAAGCCGAACACCACGTAGACCGTCGTTACGTCTGTTGTCTGCGTTAGACCGCACAATGCCAGACGCGTGTCTCGATCGCCTCTTGTGACTCGCAGGGAAATCCATCCCGTGGCGGTGAACGGCTCTCCGCCCGAAGCCGTGCGGTCAAAAGCGTTTCTCGGCGAGAATACGCGCGGCGTGTTGAAGTCTGTCAACAGAGCGCTCGGTGTCGGTCAGGGCGCAACAGCTCACCAAGGTGTCGATAATGGCGAGCTGAGCTACGCGGCTGCTCATAGCCTCGGGCCGATATCTGGTTTCATTTGCGACAGTATAGAGCAGCACGTCGCAATGGGCCGCGAGAGGCGACTTGCCGAGCCGCGTAATGCCGATTGTCCGGGCGCCGGCTTCCCGCGCCAATCGGGTCGCGAGCACCGTCTCGACCGTGCTGCCGGAGTGAGACACCGTGACGGTCGTGACTGTCGGGCCGGTCATGCCAGCGCTGACAGCCTGGACATGAGAATCGACGACTGCGCTCGCTGCGAGCCCCAGTTGCAGCAAGCGATAGGAGAGGTCCTGCGCAATCGGCGCCGAACTTCCTATGCCGTAAATCTCGATCCGCTGCGCTTCTCTCAACAAGCTTGCCGCCTTCGCCAGCGATTCCATCGAGAGCAGGCGGCGTGTCTCGTGGAGCGAAGCGGCGTGAGCGGCAAAGATGTGATCCGTGACGGTCGCCGGATCATCGCCCCGATGCAGATCCTCCTGAATCAGACGAACCGGCTCGATCAGATCCCGCGCCAGAAGAATCTTGAGCTCCTGGAACCCGCGAACGCCCACCCGGCCGCAAAAGGAAACGATCGTGCCTTCGCTCACGCCACATGTCTCGGCAACTTCGGTGATCGACATGTGAATGAAAGACTCCGGCTGCGCGATAATCAGCTCGGCGATTTGTTTGGCTTTCGGAGGAAGATCAGACTGCAATTCACGAACGCGAGATAGAATACCGCTCACGGACGGCCCTGCATTGAAGTTCGAGCGTGTCACCCGCGTCCTCGCGAACAACGTGGGAATTCATTTGGTGGATCGCGGAAGGTTACCGCGATTCCCTTTGCGCAGAGCTTCAATTCTCGTGGGCCGCCGGGATAAGCCGGCGACGAGGATGGCCCATGTGTCATTTGTGTCATTTCCGGCCCGTTCTCCCGTCTCTCGGTGCTCAATCACCTATACTGAGAAAAGCTCACAAAAAATTCTATTGGAAATAAATTATTCACAGCGACGTCAAGTCGCACTGCTATTGCCGACCGGCTTGCTTGCGCAGTGAGCCAAGCCTGCGTCGTTCGTTTCTTCAACTGTTCAACCAAAGGTAGATAAGAAATGACAACACGTCGCGACTTTCTGGCGGGCGCCACGGCGGCGGCTGCCTTTACCAGCATCAACCGGGCGCTGGCCATTCCGGCGCGGCGCCGGACCGGCACCATCATGGACGTCAAGCACATCGTGATCCTGATGCAGGAGAACCGCTCGTTCGACCACTATTTCGGTACGCTGCGCGGCGTGCGCGGCTTCGGCGACCGCTTCCCTATTCCGCTCGAAAGCGGCAAGCCGGTGTGGTTCCAGTCCGACGGCACACGTGAGGTCCCGCCCTACCATCGCGACTCCGCGACCAGCAACGCGCTGGTCGGGTACGGCACGCCGCATTCGTTTGGCGACAGTCAGGCAGCGTGGAACCAGGGCAAGATGGGCTTCTGGGCCAAGTACAAAACCCCGTACGCGATGGGCTATTTCGGCCGCGAGGACATCCCTTTCCAGTTCGCGCTAGCCGAGGCCTTCACGCTGTGCGACGCCTACCACGCCTCCATCACCACCGGCACCGACCCCAACCGGATCGTGTTCTGGTCGGGCTCCAACTTCAATCCCGCGCTGCGCGCGCAGGGTATCAACTGCACGACGAACGATTCCGAGCCCAACAACAACCGCTGCTGGCCCAACCCTTCCAAATGGGTGGACGGCCTGCCTCAGCCGCAGCCGAACTATCGCTATGTCGGCAGCGACTTCGGCTGGCCTACCCTCCCCGACCTGCTGCAGCGCGCCGGCGTAAGCTGGCACGTCTACCAGGACATGAACGACAACTGGACCGGCGCGATGCACGGCTGTCTGGCGTTCGCCAGCTTCCGCCACGCCCAGCCGGGTGATCCCAACTATGTGCACGGCCTGACCGGTGGTCCGGATTATCTGGACAGGTTGAAGGCCGATGTGATGAGCGGCAACCTGCCGCAGGTATCGTGGATCTTGCCGACGCAGAGCAATTCCGAGCATCCCGGCGGCGGGAGCCCGACCCGCGCCGGCAATTTCACCGACCAGGTGCTGGAAGCACTGACCGCCAACCCCGAGGTCTGGAGCCAGACCGTCTTCTTCCTGACTTTCGACGAGAACGACGGCTTCTTCGATCACCTGCCGGCACCGGCGGTGCCGTCTTATGACAACGACGGCAACCTGATGGGCAAGGCCACGATGCCGCTCGCGGGTGAATATTTCTCCAACACGGTCGGCAATGTGCTGAGCAGCGACGACAAGATCAGCGGCAACATCCGTCCCTGGGGTCTCAGTGCGCGCGTGCCGATGTACGTCGTGTCGCCGTGGAGCAAGGGCGGCTGGGTCGATTCGCAGGTCTTCGACCACACCTCGGTGGGCCGATTCCTCGAGAAGCGCTTCGGCATCAAGGTGGACTCCATCAGCCCGTGGCATCGCGCCATTTCGGGCGACCTCACCACGGCCTTCGACTTCGCGAGCCCCAACGATCCCCGCTTCCCGGAGCTGCCCGACCAGAGCAATTGGCAAGCATCGGATGCGCACCAGAAGACATTGCCGGCCCCCACCGCGCCGACGACGCCGCAGCCGCTGTTTCAGGAGACCGGCGTGCGCTTCTCGCGCGCGCTTCCCTACATTCTGCACGCCAGCGCGCAGGTCGATGCTGGCAAGAGCAAGGTCAGGCTCCTGTTCGCCAACACCGGCTTTGCCGGCGCCGTGTTCCACGTCTACGACAAGATGCACCTCGATCGCATTCCGCGGCGCTACACCGTCGAGGCGGGCCAGATGCTGGACGACGAATGGGCAGTCGGAGACGACGGCCTATATGATCTGTGGGTGCTCGCCCCCAATGGCTTCCACCGCCACTTCAAGGGCGACATCTCTACGATGCGGCACAAGAATGAGCCCAACCCCGAAATCTTCGTCGGCTACAATGTCCACGACGGCGGTCTGCACCTGCAGCTCCGCAACGACGGCAACGGCCACCTGCGCTTCACCGTGAAGTCCAACAAGATCTATGGGCCGCTGTTGGCCGTCAGCGCCTCGGTATCCGCCGCGATGCAGCCGGAGCCTCCGGGCTTCGGTCCGCGACCCAACTTCCGTCCTGTGGGCTTCGGCCCGGTGCCTGGTTTCCGGCAGGCTCCCGACTTCTGTGCACCCGGCTTCGGCTTCAATCCGCCGGTCTTCTTCCCAGGACCCGACTTCGGCGGCGGTCCGCGCACGTCGTGGGATGTCAAAGTGCCCGCTTCCGGCCACCCCGGTGAACTGTACTGGAATCTGCGCACCACCGGCCTGTGGTATGACTTCATCATCACCAGCGACTCGGGCAGCGGCTTCTATCGGCGCGTCGCCGGCCATGTGGAAACCGGCCGCGGTTCGGTCAGCGATCCTGGCATGGGCGTGGCCGACCGGTTCTGAAGAGGACGCAATCACCACAGCGATTTGGAGGCGCCTTCGGGCGCCTCTTCAATTTCATCCTCACCTTGTATCAAGCTTCACTGGCCTTGAGCGTCTCAGCGAGACCGAACGAAGGACCGCAGGCGTGGTGCCGAGCATGCGTCGAAACATCAAAGCGGACTATCAAGCGGCGTCACGTGTTAGCTAGCACAACCTCCACTCCTCACAGCGTCAAAGCGTCGCAATGCTGGACGATGAGTTGTCAGTGTCCGCTGATTAGAAAGATTTCAGTCTTGGCTTACCAGAGTGGTCAGAGATTGGACTCACAAACTCTTACGCGCATGCATCAATAGATTCTAAATCGCGTTCGTTGCCTTCGCACCTCCGATTTCCTAGTCGGACATCGACTAAGTGAATTGGGGGCCTTTGTTGAGCAACTTCGAGAATTATAAGAACCGCTTGTATGTTGGCGTGGCGACGGGCGTTGTTACGTTATGCCTGAGCGGCGTGAGCTCTTCTCAGAGCAGGGCGCAGAGCGCGCAGCCGCACGTGTTGCCTCCGGTGTCCATCGATCAGCCTCAAAGAGCGCGAGTGACGCGCACCGTTCGGACTCGCGGCTCGGCTCAGCACTCTGCCCGCGTCGCATCCCGGCAGCGGACCGAACAGCCTCCTGCGCCGGCAGCGCCGGTCAGCACGATGGGATCGACCCGCACGATCGGAGCTCCGGCGCCAGCCTATGCTGGCGGCCAGTTGGCGCAGGGTGGAACGCTCGGCCTGCTCGGAAGCACGAACGTCATGAATGTACCGTTCAGCACGGTCAATTATACCTCTCAACTGATCGAGAATCAGCAGGCGCGGACGGCGGCGGATACGCTGATCAACGACTCTTCGGTCCGGCTTACCACGGGCAGTAACGGATTCGACGACACGTTCCAGATCCGCGGTTTTCAAGTGAACTCCAGTGACGTCGGGTTCAACGGTCTCTACGGCTTGGTGTCTGCTTTCCACGTGCCTGCCGAGATCATCGAGCGAATCGAGCTACTCAAGGGGCCCGGTGCGCTCATCAACGGCATGGCCCCCGGCGGCAGCGTCGGCGGCGGCATCAACATCGTCAGCAAGCGCGCGACCGAGGAGTCTTTTGCGCGTTTGACGCCATTCTTCATGAGCGCAGCCAACTACGGTCTCCGTCTGGAGGCCAGCAGCCGCTACGGTGACAACAAGGAATGGGGTGTTCGCTTCAACGGCGTCGCGCGCAATGGCGAAGCCTCGATCGACGGCGGCAACTGGCGTACCGGCACCGGTGCATTGGCGATCGACTATCGCGGCGAGCGCCTGCGCTGGACGCTGGATGCGATCTCCCAGAACGACGACACCAGGAACTTCCGTCCGCAGATGACCATTCAGGGCACGGTGCCCTTCATTCCTGCGCCGCCCGACGCGCGCGGCAACTGGTATCCAGGCACGATGCTCAAGCAGCGGGACAACACCATCGCCTCGGGCCTCGAATACGATGTAACCGAATGGCTGACGGCCTATGCGGGCCTCGGCTATCGCGAGGGTAACAGCGAGCAGAATTTGGCGGATTCCCGCGCCGGCGGCTCCAACGGTGCGAATGCTCTCGGCAATTTCAACGTCTTCAATGCCTATTATGACGCGTACACCAAGACCGTTAGCGGCAATGTAGGGCTGCGGGCGAAGTTCGACACGGGATTCATCGGTCATTCGGTCAATGTCGCCTATACCGGCTACAATCAGGAACTCGGCTATGGGTATGTGACCTCTCTGACGTCTGGTTCTGGATATGTCTCGTCAAATATCTACAATCCATCGCCCCTTCCTGTGATCATGGCAGCGCGTCCGGCGCAAGGGCGGAGTAGCGATACCACGCTCACGAGCGTTGCGATCGCCGACACCATGTCATTCCTGAATGATATGTTCCTGGTGACTTTGGGTGTTCGTCAGCAGAACGTGAAGCAGGATCCCTACAACAATGTCACCGGTGTTAAGGGTACCGGTTACGACGCCGAAGCCACGACACCGCTTGCCGGCGTGGTCTTCAAGCCCTGGCACAACGTGTCGCTCTATGCGAACTATGCTGAAGGTCTGAGCCAGGGCACCGTCGTCGGCGCCGGTTACACCAATGTTGGCACCGTACTCGCCCCTTACAAGTCGAAGCAGCAGGAAGCTGGCGTCAAGGTTGATTGGGGCACGATCACGACCACTGTGGCCGTGTTCCAGATCGCGCGTCCAAGCCAGATCATGACGCCCGCCGGCGCACTGAGCTATGACGGCGAGCAACGCAATCGCGGCGTCGAACTGAATGCCTACGGCCTGTTGCTACCCGGCCTGCGCGGCCTAGTCAGCGCGACCTTCCTGCGCCCCGAGCTGACGAATCCGTCCGATCCGACGCAACGCGGCAACGACGCCGCTGGCGTGCCGGATAAGACCTTCTCCGCCAGTCTCGACTGGGACACGCCCTGGGTGCAGGGCCTCTCGCTCAACGGACGGGTGATCTATACGTCGGGCTCCTATCTCACGCCTGCGAATCTCTTGAAGTATCCCGACTGGACCCGTGTCGACATCGGCGCGCGCTATACGACGACGGCGCTCACCGGCAAGCCTGTCACGATCCGCGCCAACATCGAAAACGTGACCGGCGAGAACTACTGGCTCACGACCGGCACATTCGTGACGGTGGGGTCACCTCGAACCTACATCGTATCTGCTGCATTCGATTTCTAAGGTGTTTGTCATGACAAAGCCCTTCATCGCCGTAGTTGCCCTGCTTGGCGTGATAACGCCCGTTCAGGCGCACCAGATCTGGATTGAACAACCCGAGGGGCAGAATGCCGTCGTTCGCTTTGGCGAGTTCGGCGAGAACCTTCGTGAAGTATCACCGGGGTTGCTCGACAAGTTCGCCAAGGTGACCGGTACGCTCATCTCCACCAAGGGCGAGCAGAAGTCCGACGCCACAAAGACTGCAAACGGCTTCACGCTGCCATTTTCCGCGGCTTCCGGCGACGGCATTGTCGCGGAAGATGCGAGGTACCCGCTCTATATTTGGAAGCAACAAGACAAAGAGGTCACGAACTGGTTCTATCCTGCCGCACGC
The DNA here is from genome assembly GCF_055413685.1 of Bradyrhizobium sp. LeoA1Lang. Taxonomy (NCBI): domain Bacteria; kingdom Pseudomonadati; phylum Pseudomonadota; class Alphaproteobacteria; order Hyphomicrobiales; family Nitrobacteraceae; genus Bradyrhizobium; species Bradyrhizobium sp. LeoA1Lang. The sequence goes on from NZ_JBVAPG010000066.1 coordinate 32,357, forward strand.
TTCATCACCAGCTTTGCCGCGCAGCAGCCCAAGCTCGTACTGGACCTCGTGCCTACCGGTCAGGAAGGCCAATTCAAGCTCTTCTTCAAAAATCAGCCTAAGGCCAAGACCAAGGTAACGCTGGTAACGGAATCTGGCTGGTCCAAGGAAGGTCACACCGACGAGCAGGGCGTCGTGAAGTTCGATATGCCTTGGAAAGGCACTTACGTCGCTGAAGTCAGCTTCAACGACCGCAGCGCAGGCGAGCGCACGGGGACGAACGGCGCTGAGAAGTATGATGCCGTGAGCTATGCCACCACCGTGACCTATGTGAATGCCAACGGCTTGACACCAATTCCTGCGGGCCCGCCGGCTACTCCGGGCAAATGAACGCCCTGATACATCGGGCTCGCTCCACGGGCCCGCTCATCTCGCGCATCGTCGCCGCTCTGTTCGGCGGCTATGCACTGGCCGCGCTCAGCAGCGTCGCCGTGCTCGCTTTGCCCATGAGCAAGCCGCAGGCCGTGCTCACCGGCATGCTGGCGAGCTTTGCCATCTACGCTGGTGCCGTGATTTGGGTTTTTGCCGTGCGAAGCGCGCTGAAGGCCTGGGCCGGCCTGATCGTCGTGGCCGTGCCGCTGTCGCTGGCGGCATGGTCTGCTTCCTGACGAAGGGCCGACGCGTGAAGACGGACAACGATGTGCGAGTTGCTGGCCGCGGCATCCGGCAAAGCATGTCCAGCCTGCATACGTGGGCTGGCCTTCTGCTCGGCTGGATTCTCTATGCCATGTTCCTCACTGGGACGGTGTCCTATTTCAAGGACGAGTTGTCGCAATGGATGCGACCGGAGCTGCCGCGTCTGGTCCAAGTACCCGATCAAGCCGTGGTGGCGCAGCGAATCGCAGACGAACTCGGCAACATCGCGGCCGGGACCTCGCAGTGGAGCATGCGCCTGCCCGACGCGCGTAATAACAGTGTCTATGCCTTCTGGCGCACATCCACACGCAATCCGGGCGAGCGCGGCTTCGGCGAGGCCAACTTCGATCCCGCGACCGGCCAAAGAGTCACCTCGCGCGGCACGCTGGGCGGTGAGTTCTTCTACCGTTTCCACTTCCAATTCCACTACATGCCTGTGGTGTGGGGCAGGTGGCTTGCGGGTGCGGCCGCAATGTTCATGCTCGTGGCCATTGTGAGTGGCGTCATCACCCATAAGAAGATTTTCGTCGATTTCTTCACCTTCCGCTGGGGCAAAAGGCAGCGCTCCTGGCTGGACGCTCACAACGCCTTTTCGGTGTTCGGGCTGCCGTTCCATTTCATGATCACTTACACTGGATTGGTGACCTTGATGGCGCTGTACATGCCCTGGGGCGAGCGCGTGGCGTTCAAGAGCCCGGCGGAGCAGCAGCAACTTAACGCCGAACTCAGTGCCTTCATCCAGCCGGGCAAACCCAGCGGGCAGACAGTGCCACTGGCATCGGTCGAGGACATGGTGCGGCAGGCACAAGAACGCTGGGGTCGAGATAATGTGGGGCGCGTCAATGCGGTTCATCCCGGAGATGCGGCGGCACGTGTGGCTGTGACGCGAGGAGAAGCGGGCCGCGTTTCCATGAGTCCGCAATATATGGAGTTCGAAGGCACCACCGGCAAACTGCTGGCGATCCGCGAGCATGTGGGGGCTGCGGCCGAAACCCGAGGCGTCCTTTATGCGCTCCACTTGGGACGCTTCAGCGACACCGTCACGCGATGGCTGTATTTTCTTGTGAGCTTCATGGGCACGGCCATGGTCGGTACTGGCCTCGTGATGTGGACCGTAAAGCGGCGAGAGAAGCTGCCAGATCCGAGTCGCCCCCATTTTGGCTTCCGCCTTGTGGAGCGGCTGAACATCGCGAGCATCGCCGGCTTGTCGATCGCAATGACTGCATTCTTGTGGGCCAATCGCCTGCTGCCACACCCGTTGGAAGGCCGCGCCAACTGGGAGATTGACCTGTTCTTCATCGTCTGGGCCCTGACACTGCTGCATGCCTTGGTGCGTCCCGCCAAGTCAGCCTGGGTCGAGCAATTATGGGCGGCATCGACACTGCTGTTTCTCTTGCCGGTCCTCAACGCCGTGACGACGCAGCGTCCGCTGTGGCACAGCCTGGCCGAAGGCGACTGGGTCTTCGCCGGTGTGGATATCATGTGCTGGGCGCTCGCTGCGCTCCATGCCGTCCTGGCGATACGCACGGCTCGGCAGCAGACCAGATCTCAGTTCAGGCGCAAGACAAGTCGTGAGGCTCCGACCGCCGTTGCGTCCGGCGAGGCGGCAGGATGAGCCATCTCCTTTCCTTTGCGCTGTGCCTCACAGGGTTCACCGCGCTGGCGTTCGCCACGAATCGCCGGCAGCGCGATATCTTCGGCAGGCCCCTGCGGCCAAGCACGACATATGTCCATCGCATTGCCGGCGCATGCGCCCTGGTTTTTGCGCTCGGCATTCTCGTCACTCGGCAGGGCTGGAGCCTCGGCCTCGTGATGTTCAGCGGTCACACCAGTCTGGCTGCCGGTATCGTGTTTTGTGCGCTGATCGGACGTGCGAGGACGTTTGGCCGCAAATTGCTCTAGTTGCTCGCCCGAGAAGGCGTATCGCCAAGCCACTGCATGAACTCGGCGACATGCTGGGCCCAAAGGTCGGGCCGCGTCATGGTGAAATGGCCGGGTGATAAGGGGGTTCCTGCTTGAACTGCGTAACGGCCTCGTTCGAGCTTCGGGACCAATTTTTCGAGAACTCGCAGTTCGTCAGGATTGAACTCGTCGTCGGAAAAATTGAGTGCGAAGAGATTCGTCTTGATTTTGGAAAGCTCAGGCTCCGGATCGTAGCTGAATGATGATTTGAGCGAGTAAAGAATATCGTTTGCGTCGACATGCTCCGCTGTGAGACGGTTGGTGCTCAGGAGTTTATCGACCGCGGGGCCGTCAGGCGCTTCGTGCTGAAGCGCGGAAGCGCTGTCGATCATCAGTCGCAGAATGTTGTACCCCACGATCCAACTGCGCGGTGTCTCGGTATAGTCCCCGTTCCTCCATTCTGGATCGGCACGGATCGCGTCGATCACCATGCGCCTCCAGAGGAGGTTGCGGCCCGAAACTGAGATCGGCAGCGAGACCACCGGCATCACGCCGTCCATCATGTCGGGATAGGCCTCGGCCCATTGCCAAGCATTCATTCCGCCCATGGACATGCCGAGAATGGCGTGAAGATGTTTGATGCCCAGTGTTTCCGTCACCACCTTATGCTGGAGGTCGACAATGTCGCTATAATCGTAGTTCGGGAATTTCGTTTTCAAGCCGTCGCTCGGCTTGCTGGACTGGCCGTGACCGACACTGTCCGGAAAGATCAGATAGTAACGTTGCGCGTCGAGCGGGCGACCAGGATCGAAGAGTGCCTTCGTGTAGGTCGGACTCAGCAGCGCGCGGCTGTCCGCCCCGGTCCAATGCAGGACAAGGACCGCATTGTCGATCTCGCCCTTGGCGTTGCGGTGCGGTGTGCCCAGAGTCGAATAATGGATTTTGAGCCGCGCCAGCGTCTCGCCGTCACGGAACCGATAGTTATCAAACCAGGCGTCAGCTTGCACGGCGGCGGGATTCACACGCTGGTCCCAAGGTGAAGCCGGCTCGCTGGCGGCCGCGGCAGATCGCGAACTCGATTGAGCAAATCCCACACCTGCAAATCCCAAACCTGAAAGCATCGTTCCAGAAAGCAGGAGACCGAGCAGCAGGCTGGCTGCTGAGCGAGCACGTTGAGACTTCATGATGAATTCCCTGTTGTTGGCGATGCTTGGACTGCCTTGTGTCGTATCGTGTGCATCACGCGCGCTATTGCAGCGGCGAAGATGTTCTGTTCGGGATCTTCGAAGCTCCGATTTGCCTTTCAAGGTCCGTTACCCGACGCGCAAGGTCGCAGCGTGGGTCGAAGTTCAGTGCTTCATCAAGCCGCAGAATGCCCTGCCATAGCCGTCTAAAGAAGCTCGTCTCAGCAGTCGGGTCCTGCGTTGCTCGAGCCTTCATATTTGAGTTGCTCATCTCTTTTCCTTTCACGACTTCGTGGATTGTTTGCCCGCGGTATTTTCGCGCGGTCAATGTGTTGTCTCTGTCATGTCTGGATAGCGGCGCGCTTCACTTCGTTCCCTGAGCCACGACGCAGCAGGTCAAACGCCATGATGTGGCTCGCACCCGAAATGCCGACGCCGTAGAGCGGGATCAGCGCCATGGGCAGCGTTTGGATGCCAGACATGTGGGGGTCGTTGACGAGGAAGAGGATCAGCCCCGTACCAATCGCCACGACAAGATCAGCGAAGCCGAAGATGTGGACGGCTAAGTACCGGTTGCGACTCTCGGGCAGCAGTAAAACGCCGAGGGCCAAAAACCCCGTGATGAGGTCGCCCCACCCCGCGTTTCGAACAAAGGTTTCCGGGAGAAGGTTGCGCGCCCCATACCAGAAAAAAACCAGCGCGGCGGCGATGCGCCAGATATGAAATGCCGTTATCGACCGTAGACCGATGGCTTCGATGTATGCACGGAAGCCATCGGACATTGCGTAGACAATAACAGGCACCACAATCCCCAAGGCGATGATGGCGCCCAGAAACAGCGTGGGAATGGCACGAAAGAAGCCTGCCTCGGAGGCAAAGGCAACCGCCAATCCCCAGATGGCCAGCACCACCAGCAAGACGCGCGTCCCGCGGCGTTTGCGGAGCTCAAGTTCTCGATCCACGACCTATCTCCGTTTCAGTGTAGTTACACGCATTTAACCAAGGTATGACGCTTTTCGCGCTCCTCAGGCTGATAATAGGTCCAGAGCCGGTCTGAGCTCGTTCCAACGATTGGGGCCTATGCGGCGGTTGCTTTCCTTCTGGGCCTTTCGCCAGAGAGGCACCGCCTCTTTCAGGAGCACCCGGCCTTTCGCCGTCAGCATCAGACTACGGATACGACGATCTCGTGCGTCTGGCTGGATCGCAACGAGTTTCATGGTTTCGAGGGGCTTCAAGTTGCGAGTGAGCGTCGTGCGATCCATACCGAGCAGATCGGCCATGTCGCTGATCGGCACCGGCTCGTTGCGCTTCAACGCGGACAGGATCGTGAACTGTCCGGACGTGATGCCGATGGGCTTGAACATCGCGTCGTATCTCCGCGATGTGGCGCGGGCGGCCCTGTTCAGGCCGAGACATACGCAAGCCGTGTAGAAATCAGTCGGTGTAAGATCGTCCTGTTTCATCCGTTCACCCTACAGCATCCCCTTCCTCTTATCCTCAGTCAGCTTCAGAAGCGGCGGTGACTTGTACAGGTTTTCCGGTTGCACTCTTTCCCAAAGGCTCCCCTTCCCAAGTTCCCTTCCCAACTGATCTTCCCGCCGAAGCCACTGTTCGACACTCCTGATCCGATCGGGGTGAATTTCATCCAACAACCCGTAATCCCTCTGAACGACTCCGTATTTCCAGACATTCCAGAACCCGGTGAAGTTATCCCGGAAACTCATCGTGCTTTTGTCATTGGGATCTGCGTTGTATCCGGCAGGCAGGTCGGCAGCCGCCTTGAGCGGGCCATCCCAGTACGCGTCCAAGTCCGTGTCTATGTATTGAGCCGGATGCCCCGTCACCTTCTCGAACGCCGCAGCAAGTTCCTGATACTCAACATGCTCGATGGCGACTTCGAGATTCATGCCATTCGCACGCTCCGGGTTGTCAAAAAGCCAGCGGGCATAATAGCCACAATCATCAAGAGCAACGTGCGGCACGGCTCCGTTGCCAAGCGGAACTCGCCACGTCACGACACCATCCTCCACAGAAGGAGTCATGGGCGTCATCGCCGAGATCGCCATCTCCATGTAGGGACCAGTGGTGAACACCGCCGCGCCCATCCTGTCCTTGTTCACTTGGTTTTGAAACAAAATCCATTCGCCCATGCGGCCCTTGCCGTCATAGTGACCCGTGCGGAATTTGGAATCATAACCAGACTTCTTGAGCGCGTAGTCGAGATTCCCATACACGAAGAACTTGATCCCTTCTTCCACAGCTATCTCGTAGCTGCGGATTGCCCAATAGGTCTCGGCCTTCTCGCCGGTGTTGAACCCATCGATATTGACGTAGGCCCCGTCGCAACCGCGGAATCCTTCCCGCAATATGGCCTCGTCCGCGAACGTTCCCTCGAGGATGGACACGTTGCCGAGCGCGAGAAGGGCATTTGCCCGTCGGGAGGCAGGGTCGCGGCTAAGGGCTCGGACGGAATATTTCTTGTCAGCGACCAGGGCGCCGATGACGGGCAAGCCTTGAGCGCCCGTGCCGCCGATGACGAAGATCTTGGAGGTGGTGTGCGAGGGCATAGTTGTCTCCACGGGTTTGCATGAACGGATCGTCCGGATGCTCGCGGATGACCTGTCCTTTTGAGCCGATTGGCAGCGGCGTCGCGCCCGGCCAACAGGAGCCGCTCCCGGTGATCGCGCGGTTTCGCGGTCATTCGAAACGGCAGCACTCATCACTAGACACTAACTCTTATAATGAGAGTGACTGCGACAAGCAAGAAAGTTTAGCTCGTCTCACGCTTCGTTGAATTTGCCGTATTGCCGACCTAAGTTGGCTCTTATGATGAGAGCTGCGCGACGATTCTCCTCGCGCACTCGTGGAAATGGCGAATGCGCTCGAAGGGTTTCGACGGAATGGTATGCTCGATCGCCGGCGTGATGGCGGTGATCGGCGATCGTTGGGGTCTGCTGATCCTGCGCGACCTCGTGTTCGGTCTTAACCGATACGAGGACTTTCGCCATTCGTCTGGCGTGACCAATGCGACGCTGAGCGACCGGCTGAAACACCTGGAGGCCAATGGCCTGATCGAGCGGCGGCGCTATCAGGTAAATCCAGAACGATTTGGATATCTGTTGACCCAAAAGGGCTGGCAAATCGCTTCCGTGATGCCGGTGCTCGCGCAGATCGGGGATCGCTGCGACGTCTCTGGCGCTTCAGCGCCGCCGCTGAAGTTTGTGAATCGAAAAACCGGGGCCGACGTCGGGTGGAGTTTCATCGACAAGAACACTGGCGAGCAGCTAAGCGCCCTGGATCTCGCAATCAAAGAAGGCCCCGGTGCAGACGATTTGGTTCGCTGGCGGCTGTCCCACGCCGAGCGCGGCCGTCACAAGCATAAGGTCGACGACGGCGTCGTCTCGCCAAGCGGCACGCCGCCTCTACAAGAGGCGAAGCTCAGGGCGCGCGCGGCTCGTAAAGGTATTGAAGAAGAAAAGCTCACTCGGAGGGTGAAGAAGAAGCCCACGCAGACGAAGGCGCGACGATAGAGGGCACGGATATCGGCCCTTAACCGAAAATCTCCGCCCACGCGGGGTCCCATGGACCTCACTTACTCTCCGTACCCTTAAGGCCCGTCGAGGAACCGCTCCAATGCTGCGTTGGTTTCGGCCGGCGCTTCCTGCTGCACCCAGTGGCCGATGCCTGGGAGGATGACCGATCCGCGAAAGTCGGTGCAGCCAATCCCGGGGTTCGCATAGAGATCCATGCCGGGGATGAACGCGCGAACCGCGTCGCGCTCGCCGGCCACAAAATACGATGGCTGCGTCACGGGCTTTTCGGCGAACTCCGCCAGGTCCTGAAAATCGATGCCCTGCGCGCGGTAGCGGTTGAGCGGCCCGCGCAAGCCGCCGGCGCGAAATGCGTCGACATAGACCTGCAAGTCCTTCTCGCTCATCCAATCCGGAAACGGCTGCGGATCGATCATCCCGTCGAGCAGTTTCGCATCCACCGGCTTATGGTCGAGCCACTTGTTGAGCGGGGCGTTACCTGAGATGGCGAAATAGAGTTTTCGCAGGGCGACAGGGATGTCGGCCTCGAGCTCTTTCTCAGCCACGCCTTCGTCCTGGAAATAGAGCTGATAGAAGAAGCGGTCCTTGTAGACGGCCTTGAACATGTCGAGAAGCGGCGCAGGTCGTCTGGGGATATACGGGACGCTCAACCCGGCGACCGCCGTCACCTTGTTCGGGTAGAGCAGCGCGGTATTCCAAACCATCGGCGCGCCCCAATCGTGGCCGAACAGGATCGCCTTGCCGTCACCCAATTGATCGATCACGGCGGCGATATCTGAGGCCAGATTGCGAATGCTGTAGGCGGCAATCTCCTGCGGCTTGGAGCTCTGCCCGTAGCCGCGCACATCAAGCGCCGCCACCTTGTAGCCCCGCTCGGAGAAATAACCGATCTGGTGACGCCATGAGTACCAGAGCTCGGGAAACCCGTGAACGCAGACGATCAGGGGGCCGCGGCCGGCGACGGCCACATTGAGGTTGATCGATCCGTTCCGCACCGTGACGAAATCCATGACGTCCTCGCAGATTTCCGTTTTCGCTCTACTCAACTCCCGCGTGGATGCCCGGGTCAAGCCGGGCGTGGCTACATCTGTAACCGTGGAAAGACCTCATCCACACAGAAGGATCGTGCGGAGTGCGCCGTTCTTTCCACGTCATTGCGAGGAGCGAAGCGACGAAGCAATCCATTTCACCGCTTGTGGAGGCGTGGATTGCTTCGTCGCTTCGCTCCTCGCAATGACGGTGGGGATTGCACCGCCTGCGCCTATTTCCCGTGCTCTTCGCGCATCTTGGCCTGGATCTTGGCCATGCCGCCGATCCAGCGGTCGTAGTTCTCGGTCTTCTTGCGCATGTAGCCGAGCACCTGCGCGTGCGGCAGGATCAGGAAGGTTTCCTGCTCGATGCCACGCAATGCGTCCTGCGCAACCTGTTCTGCCGTGAGGTCGCCGTCGCCGGATTGCGGGCCCTTCGGGATCGAGCGCAGCATGTTGGTGTCGACGCCCTGCGGGCAGAGAATCGAGACCTTGATGCCGTCGGCGCGATGGGAGATCGCGAGGTTTTCGGCGAAGCCGACCGCCGCATGCTTGGTGGTGGAATAAGCTGGGCTGCCGACCTGCGACAACAGACCGGCCGCGGAAATCGTGTTGAGGAAATAGCCGCCGCCGCGCGTCTTCATGCGCGGGATCAGATGCCGCGCGGCATAGACATGGGCCATCACATGAATCGCCCAGCTCCGTGCCCAGGGCTCGTCCGAGGTGCCGCCCGCATTCACGGAGAGCGGATCGAAGCCGCCGCCAATGCCGGCATTGGAGCAGAACAGCGCGATCGGGCCGAACATTCGCTCGGTCGCCTCGATCACATGCAGGACATTCTTCTCCTGCCCGACATCGCATTTGAACGCCGCGCCGCCCACTGAGGCCGCGACCTTCTCAGCGGCCGCATGGTCGAGATCAACCACCACCACCTTCGCCGCACCCGCGCGATGGAACGCCTCGCACAGCGCCTTGCCGATGCCATTGCCGCCGCCGGTGACGACCACGACTTTTTCTGCCACCTGCATGGCCCCCTCCCGATGTGTGTTTGTCAGCGCCTCAGCTCGCGAGCACGAGGTCGAGGATCGCCGTATAATGGCAGGCCGCGCCAAGCAAGACAAAACAGTGCCAGATCGCGTTCTGGAAGCGCAGCCGCTGCCACGCGTGGAATACCACGCCGAGACTGTACAAGACGCCGCCCGCGACCACGAACCACAGCGCCATCGCCGGCAGCACCTTCACCACCGCATCATAGAGCATCGCCCCGCTCCAGCCCATGGCGAGATAGAGCCCGACCGACAGGCGGTCGAAGCGGCCCGGCAGCGTCAGTTTCAGCACGATGCCGACGATCGCGACGCACCAGACGCCGATCAGGAGCGCTAGCGCAAAATAGCTCTCCCTCAATTCCATGATGAAGGGCGTATAGGTCGCGGCGATCAGGACATAGATCGCCGAATGGTCGAACCGGCGCAGCACCCATTTGGCGCGCGACACCGGCCAGAGATTATAGGTCGCTGACAGCACCAGCATGGCCAAGAGGCCCGCGACATAGACCGAGACCACCGCGACGTCGCCCGGCGTGGCGTAGATAGCCGTCAGCACGATCAGCACGGTGGCGGCGATCAGGCCGAAACAGATGCCGACGACATGGACGATGCCGTCGGCAATCAGTTCGGCGCGGTCGTAGTTCCAGATCACGGCACCGGCCGCATGGAACGAATTGGAGGCGAGTTGCTTCAGTCGGAATATCGTCATGACCAGTTGGCGCGCATCGGTAGAAGCGAGGGGACATCGGCGTTGGGAGGTTAGCCGATCTACTATCCCATCGTCGTGGCTGTTTTTTGAACCGGCGATGAACGGCGCCGCCCTGACCTGCCTGACGAAGTGCTTGATTTTGGCCCATCAATTGCCATTTTGCGGATAATTGTTCGCCCATTGCCCTCCTCCCGCCCGGGTTGCTCCTCGCCTGCATGGCCCTCAATCTCACCGATATCGTCGAGGAAGCGCGTCTGTCGGCGCGGGCGCTCTGGGATTATGGCGACAGCTTCTTCAACCCGACCGTTCGGCTCGGCGTCACCGGACTGTCGCGCGCCGGCAAGACGGTGTTCATCACGGCGCTGATCCATGGATTGACCCGCGGCGGCCGCTTTCCGGTGTTCGAGGCCTATGCCTCGGGACGGATCGCCCGGGCGCGTCTGGAGCCGCAGCCGGACGATGCGGTGCCGCGCTTCGACTACGAGAACCATGTCCGCACCCTCGTCGAGGAACGGCGCTGGCCGAACTCGACCACCGACATCAGCGAACTCCGCCTCGTCATTGACTACCAGCGGCAAAATGGCGCGGACCGCACGCTCACCCTCGATATCGTCGACTATCCCGGCGAGTGGCTGCTCGACCTGCCGCTGCTGAGCAAGAGTTTCGAGCAATGGTCGGCGGAGAGCCTTGCGCTTTCGCGCGAGCCGCTTCGCGCCGAACTCGCCGCGCCCTGGCATGAGCATCTGAAGACGCTCGATGGCGAAGGCCGCGAGGACGAGCAGGCGGCGCTTAAGGCAGCGAAACTCTTCACCGACTATTTGCGCGCCTGCCGCGACGAACGCTTTGCCATGAGCTTGTTGCCGCCCGGCCGCTTCCTGATGCCGGGCGGCCTCGCCGGCTCGCCGGCGCTGACCTTTGCGCCGCTGGAAGTTCCCATTGACGGCACCGCGCCCGACGGCTCGCTATGGGCGATGATGCGGCGGCGCTATGAGGCCTACAAGGACGTCGTGGTCCGCCCGTTCTTCCGCGATCATTTCGCGCGGCTCGATCGCCAGATCGTGCTGGTCGATGCGCTCGCCGCCTTCAATGCGGGGCCAGAGGCGCTGCACGATCTCGAAGCCGCGCTCGCCGGCATCCTGGATTGCTTCCGCATCGGCCGCAGCACGATCCTGAGTGCGCTGTTCCGGCCGCGGATCGACCGTATCCTGTTTGCAGCGACCAAGGCCGATCATCTGCATCACCAGAGCCATGACCGGCTGGAAGCGATCCTGCGGCGGACGGTGGCGAAGGCCGCCGACCGCGCCGAATTTGCCGGGGCCGCGATCGACGTGGTGGCGCTCGCCGCGGTGCGCGCGACCCGCGAAGCGCAGGTGGCGCGCGGCCGGGAAAAGCTGCCGTCGATCCTCGGCACGCCGGCGCCGGGCGAAACCGCCGATGGCGAGACCTTCGACGGCGAGACTGAAGTGGCGACCTTTCCGGGCGACCTGCCGGCCGATCCCGAGGAACTGTTCAGGGGCACCTTCCGCGGCCTGTCCAGCGCGACCGCCGACAAGGCCGATTACCGCTTCCTGCGATTTCGGCCGCCGAAGCTGGTGCGGGAGGGTGACGAGGAACCCGCCCTGCCCCATATCCGTCTTGACCGCGCGCTCCAGTTCCTGATCGGAGACCGACTGCAATGAGCGAGAAAACGTCCCACCGGCGGCCGGCGACCTTCAAGCTCGACGACCCCTCCGTGATCGTGATCGACGCCGACGAGAAGGGCCGGCCCGCCCGCGGCACCATCCAGATCACGCCGGAGCCCGATCCGGCGCTGCTGCCGGTGCCGGTCGATGCGCCGCGTGTACCGGCGCGCCGCGGCTTCCGCTGGGGCACGCTGTTCTGGGCGGCGGCCAGCGGATTGATGCTGCTCGGCGCAGGCCTCGGCGTCATCAACCTGATCGAGGACCTGTTTGCGCGCAACCAAGGGCTCGGCTTCGTCGGCCTCGCATTGGCCGTGGTCGCGACGGTCGCGCTGTTCGTCGTCATCGGCCGCGAGGCCTTTGGATTGGCGCGGCTGGCGACGATCGAGAAGCTCCATTCGCGTGCCGCTGACGTGCTGCTCAGCGACGACCGCGCCGCGAGCCGCGTGATCGTGAACGACCTGCTCAAGCTCGCGCACGAGAACCCGCAACTCGCCCGCGCCCGCGCCACGCTGCAGGGTCATGCCGACGACATCATCGACGGCGCCGACATGATCAAGCTCGCCGAGCGCGAATTGATGACGCCGCTCGATGAGGAGGCGCGGCGCATGGTGTCGTCAGCGGCGCAGCGGGTCTCGGTCGTCACCGCGGTGAGCCCGCGTGCGGCGATCGACGTGCTGTTCGTATTCGTGGCGGCGCTGCGCATGATCCGGCAATTGGCCTACCTCTATGGCGGCCGGCCCGGCGCGCTCGGCATGTTCAGCCTCATGCGCCACGTGATCGCGCATCTGGCGATCACCGGCGGCATGGCCGCCAGCGACAGCCTGATCCAGCAGATGCTCGGCCACAGCATCGCCGCCAAGCTCTCGCAGCGCCTCGGCGAAGGCGTCCTCAACGGCCTCCTCACCGCCCGCCTGGGGCTGGCGGCGATCGAGGTAATCCGGCCGCTGCCGTTCACGGCACTGCCGCGTCCCGCGCTGACTGATCTTGCAAAGGACTTATTGCGCAAGCGCGACGAGGAAGAGCGAGGCGCCAGTTAATGTGCCTCGCCCCTTGTGGGAGAGGGCGACACCGGCGCCAGCAACAAACTCGCTTGGGTGAGGGGTTCGCTTCACAAGCATCATCGCCCGTGGAGAGAATCCCCTTGTATCTGCACGGGCATGATTTGTGCGATGGAAGCGATTTAGCGTCTTGGCCGGTGGCCACCGGCCAAGACGCGTGGCGAAGTCGCCCGTTACC